>JASLAA010000134.1 GCA_030147325.1 Arthrobacter sp.
CGGGGGTTGGAGCTGCCGGGGCGGAGGGCGCGGCAGGAGCGGAAGGCTCGGCCGGGGCGGACGGCGCAGCCTCGCTCGGGGACGGTGCAGGGGTGGGAGCTGCCGGGGCGGACGGCTCGGCAGGTGCGGACGGCGCAGCCCCACTCGGAGATGGCGCCGGCGCAGGGGTTGGAGCTGCCGGGGCGGAAGGCGCAG
Source organism: Arthrobacter sp. (assembly GCA_030147325.1). Classification (GTDB taxonomy): domain Bacteria; phylum Actinomycetota; class Actinomycetes; order Actinomycetales; family Micrococcaceae; genus Arthrobacter_D. Next base: position 196 of record JASLAA010000134.1, read on the forward strand.
GGGTGGCGGGGTCCACAGGTGCGTCCGGTGCGGGCAGCTCCTCGACGGCGAAGGCCGAGAAAGCGGCGACGGCAGGGGCTTCCTGCGTCTCTTCGCCGTCGGTGCCCGAGGCGAGGATCCCAGCGAAGACGGACGTGTCGGGTACGGCGTCTCCGAGGAGGGTCGAGCCGTCGACCAGGGTGAGGGGCAACTCGATGCGGCCGACGACCGTTGGGTCCTCGTCGGCGACCTGATACGCGGCAGTGATGGATTCGCCGGCAGGATCGACGTCGAGGGTCAGGCGAAGCGTCGCTGCCTCGCTCGAGCCGGCCGCGGGGACGAGCGCTGCGTCCTCGGTGGAAGTGGTCCCCTCCGGCGAGTCGGGGACAGTGCCGCCGAGCTCACGCACCAGATTCACTGCGCGACCTCCGTCCGCCGTGTCGGTCAGGACGAGCTGGACGACGTCGTCCTGGCTGGTTCCGAACCAGAGCCCTGTGCCACCCAGCGCGCTCCCGGCTGCTGGCAGGGGAAGATCGGCAGTGATGCGGAGGATGGATTCGGTCGGCTGAAGACCGACGCCGAGCGCGTTGACCAGTGAATTGCGATCACCGTCGAGGCTGCCCCCTGCTGCCAGCCTGAGCTGCCCGTCCGCGACACTGAGCCGGTCCGGCGCGTAGGGTCCCGCGTCGTCCTTCTCCGGAGCGGGGTCGGGAAGAGCCATGGTGAACCCCGCATCGAGGAGCCCTGCCGTGGGAGTCGCCTCGTCGAAGTCCAGGGCGACCGCGTTCGCAGCGGCCATGAGGTCGGTGACCGGCAGGGGCGAGTACTGCGACGGCCACTCGGTGACCGGTACCTCGGCCGGCTGCTGGGGAGCGGCGTTCGCCGGTAGCGCTCCCAGTGACGATGCCAGGAGGCTTGCCGCGATGAGCGCCACGGTGCCTTGCTTCTGAATCGTGCCGGTGGTGTTCCCCTGCGCGCGGACCGCGCGGTTCGGCCTGAAGAAATCGGCCATGTGATGTCCCCTTAAAAACGACCTGGTGACAACACCAGCTCACTCTGCAGCCCGCGCGAGATTCGCAGTCTGTTCCCATCAAACATTCAGGCCAAGTGAAGGATGGTGGATAGGGGCACGAGCAAAGACCGGTACCAGCAGAAGGGGTTCGGGTGCCACTGATCGACCATCCGAGTAAGATGCCCGTCAGCTGAGGTAGTGGGCGGGACCTCCCCCGTCAGCAGGTCCCCCCTTGCCAGGAGTACATCGGTCCGTGCGGCCCATACGCAGGCCGGAGGACACCACTACTCGAAGGCGTCGATCCTGCTACGGGTTTCGGGGCGCGATCCGCCGGGACCGGGTCCGTCGGGGCCTCCCCGACCTAGACTTCAGGAAGCATCGGGCTGATAGGCCGGCCCGCTCCGGCGGCGGCGACCAGCCACCGTCCCTGCAGCAGGTCACCGCCAGGGGGGACCTGCACACCGAGGGGATCGCGTGGCACTGCACTATCTCGTGATGGCTCACCGTCGGCCGAAGCGATTCGCGGATCTCCTCGAAGCCATCGTCACCGATGGTTCACGGGTGACGGTACACATCGATCGAACGACGGACGAGGCGCCGTTCCGGGAAGCTGCATCGCAGTACAGCACTATTCGTTTCATCCCGGAGAGGGATCGCGTGGACGTCAGATGGGGCGGGTGGTCACAGGTGGAAGCGACACTCAGGCTGCTGCGCTCAGCACATGGTGCAGGAGCGATCCGCCCGCAGGACTATGTGATCCTGCTCAGCGGCGACTCCTATCCCCTGCAGCCACCCGCGGCGCTGGAACGGGCCTTCTCGACGCTGCATCATCAGTTCATCAACTCGAAGCCCATGACCACGACGGGGACGAAGCCCATCTCGAGGTTCACGACGTGCTACTGGGAAGCAGCCAGGAGCGGGACCAGGGTGATGCATCTCGCGAGGGCAGCGAACCGCCTGCGCATCCGGCGCCCGTACCGCAAGGCCCTGCGGGGCAGGGTACTTCACGGTGGTAGCCAGTGGTGGGCCCTCCGCGGGGAGGCGACAGCGTGGCTGCTCAGGGAGGTGGACCGCGACCGCCGTTTCGTCCGGTTCTGCCGTCACACGCGGGTTCCCGACGAATTCTTCTTCCAGACCCTGCTGGCTGCCTCCCCTTTCGCCCGAGACATCCGGCCGAGCCTGTTGTTCTCCAGCTGGGACGATTCCTCCACAGTCAGCCCCGAACTCATCCGCAAGAAGCACGTGAAGAACATCGCCTCGAACGCACTGATGCTGGACCAGCGTGGCTACGACCCAGCCCCCGCCCTCTTCGTCCGCAAGCTCGCCGGCGCCCGCAGCGCCGAGCGGATCCGCCGCACCGTATGGCCGCTGGAACCCCGGCTCCTCGATCAGGCCGAACTGCTCGAGGCGGCGGAACCATCCCGCACAATCCAGGGAGAATCATGAAGCTGCAGTTCCTCGTCATGCTGGTGACCAGGGTCCTCGCGAGCGGCGTTCAGGCCGTGTCGGTCGTGCTGTTGGCACGCTGGGTGGGAATCGAGGATTTCGGCGTCATCGCCGTGTTGCTGGGCATCGGCGGTGTGCTGTTCACCGTCTCCGACTGGGGGCTGTCCTCGTACATCCCACGGGCTCGGGCGAAGGGCGAGAACGCCGACGTCGTCTCCGGCCTGCGGATGAACCTCGCAGGCAACGGCCTCGCGGGCCTGGTCTTCGCCGGCGTCGTCCTCGGAGTCGGCCTGATGAGCGGTCAGTCCCTCTGGCTGGCCCTCCTGCCGCTTGCCCTCGCCCTCGATCAGGTCACCGAAGCCGGGCTGACGGTGGCTGTCGCGGACAAGCTCAAGAAGCCCATCGTGGTGTCCGTCCTGCTTCGGCGCTGCACCGCCCTGGCGCTGTTCGCCGGCCTGTACCTGTACGCCGGTGTGGACCCGATCGGCGCGTACGCGGCGGGGCTGCTGGTCAGCGCACTGCTGGGCCAGGCGCACATCCAACTGGTCCTGCGGCGCAGGATGCGGGGCTTCACGGAGCGCACGCCGTACCGGTCCCTCTACCGGACCCTCCTGCCCTACATGACGGCGAACCTGAGCGCGTCGACGCGTTCCCTCGATTCGTCTGTGGTGGCGATCACGACGTCGGTGGCGACCGCGGGCCTCTACTCGGCGGCCTTCCGCATCACGCGTCCACTGATGTTGGTGGGTAGCGCCGCGGTGGCGGTGATCCTGCCCCATGCGGCCCGGGAGAAGCTGCCCGTGGTGCAACGCCTAGCACGCCGGCTCAGCGCAGCGGCCTTCCTGAGCGTGGTGCCCCTGGTGGCCGTGGCCTTCTTCTCGGAACCGATCGTCCTGCTGCTGTTCGGGGAGGATTATCGCGGGGCCGCTCCTGCCTTCGCCCTCGCCGTCATCGCCATCCCGTTCCTCTCGCTGGCACCCCCGCTCGGCGGGATGCTGCAGGGCCAGGGCTACCAGAGCTTCGTGGCCCGCAACGGTATGGTGTTCGCCGTCGTGACCCTCGCCCTCGTCTGGGCGGGTGCGGCCCTCTTCGGAGTGACGGGCGCATCGGGTGGCAT
>JASLAA010000154.1 GCA_030147325.1 Arthrobacter sp.
GACCTGATCCGTGCCCGGACCCGTGAAGGAATGGCTGTCGCGAAAGCCAAGGGCCGGCTCCGCGGGAAGCAACCCAAGCTGTCCCACCATCAGCGGAAGCACCTCCTCAGCCTCGTTGATTCCGGCGAATACACCCGTGGTGAGATCGCCGAGTTGCTGGGCGTTTCCCGGACAACCGTGTACAGGGAGATCCAACGTCGATCCCGACCCGGAACTCAGTAACCTCCGCGCCAGGTCGGTCTCGACGATCGCCGTCATACCGTCCCGGACCGTTCGCGGGGCCGCTCCTGCTCGGCCACGTTCCTGCGCAGCAACCACCGCGCCAGCAGGGCCAGACCGACGATGAGCAGGGCAAGGAGGATGGTTCCGGGGTTGAACCCGAGTCCGTAGATGAAGATGTAGGAGAGGGCGCCGCTCATGGCGCAGTAGTAGATGGTCACGAGGACCGTCTTCCGGAGCAGGTCCCCCTCGCGCCCGAGCAGGCCCACGGTGGCTGCTGCCGCGACGATGTTGTGGATGGCCACGGGATTCCCGCCGGCTCCGCCGACGGCCTGGGCGGCTACCACCAGTTCGGGCGGCACGCCGATCCCGGCGCCCGTCGAGAACTGGAACTGCGCGAACGTCAGGTTGGACACGGTGTTCGAGCCGGCCACGAAGGCGCCGAGTGCGCCGATCCACGGCGCGATCAGGGGCCAAGAGCTCCCGGAGACGGCAGCGGCACCCTCGGCGAGCGTCACGGGCATGCTGGCCAGGCCGGACTCGTTGAGGGCCGGGCCGGACTGGATGAGCACCCGCACCAGGGGGACGGCGAAGAGCAGCGCCGCTGCCGTGCCCGCCAGTTGCCGGCTGGAGATCGCAAAGCTCCGGGAGATCTCCGGGCCCTTCATGCGGTGCAACATGAACGCGAAGCCGGACGCCAGGATGAGGAGGAAGGCCGGTGAGTAGAAAGGCTGGATGGTGGTGGTGATCTCGGTGCCCAGGATCCCCGTGAAAGGGATCTGGATCCCCGTCAGGAACTCCTTCACCGGCGCGATGACCCGGGAGGCCACCAGCAGGCTCGCCATCAGGACGTACGGGGCCCAGGCGCGCACCAGGCTCATGCGGGTCGAGATCTCTGTCGCTGCGGCCGGTTCGATGGTCCCCATCCAGCGGGCCGGCCAGCTCGAGCGCGGCCCGAACTGGAAGGTCTCCTTCGGCATCAGGAAACCGCGGCTGGACGTGAACATCACGAGGACCAGGCCGATGAGGCCTCCGAACAGCGACGGGAACTCCGGGCCCAGGAACCGCGCCACCAGCACGTAGGGCACGGTCATGGCCAGGGACGCGTAGACGGCGAAGGGCCAGACCGCCAGGCCGTCGCGGAACCGTCGCTGCGGGCCGAAGAACCCGGTGAGCATGGTGACGAGGATCAGGGGGATCAGCACGCCGACGATCGCGTGGAGGATCGCCACGTTGAATCCGATCTCCGAGATGAACTCGGGCATGGTGAGGCCCAGGACGCTCGCGCGTTCGGCCACGGCCGGGTCACCGCCGAGGCCGTTCCCCACGCCCACGATGATCGGCGTGCCGACCGCGCCGAAACTGACCGGGGTGCTCTGGATGATCAGGCCGACCATGACCGCTGCCATCGCAGGGAACCCCATCGCCAGCAGGAGGGGCGCTACCACGGCGGCAGGGGTGCCGAATCCGGAGGCTCCTTCGATGAACGAGCCGAACAGCCACCCGATGATGATCGCCTGCACCCGCCGGTCGGCGGAGATGTTGTCGAAGCCCGCGCGGATGGTCGCCATGGCTCCGCCCACCGTGAGGGTGGAGAGCAACAGCAGCGCGCCGAAGACGATGTACAGCAGAGTGAGTGCCACGATCAGACCCTCGATGGTCGCCGCGAGGACCCCGGTGAAACTCACGCGCCACACCACCAGTGCCACGACGACGGCGACCACGTAGCCCAGCGGCATGGCGTATTTCGCCGGCCAGCGGAAGCCCGCCAGGAGCACGCCCACCAGCAGGATGGGAGACAGAGCCAGGAGGCTCAGTACAGCGAGATTGTCCATCGGAAGGCCTTTCTGACCTGTTGCAGCAAGAGGGGGGTGTGGCGGGCTCGGCGGTCCTTCAGATGGCCTTGCCCGGATTGAGGATGTTGTTCGGATCAAGGGCGCGCTTGATGCGGTGCTGGAGGTCGCGGGAGACCTCTCCCACCTCCGCCTCGAACCAGTCCCGCTTCAGCAGACCGACTCCGTGTTCGCCGGTCAGGGTGCCTCCCAGGCTCTGGGCCAACTCGAACATCCGGCCCATCGCCAGCTTCGGGGGGCCTTCCGTGATGGAATCCCGCTCGTCGATCACGATCATCGGATGCAGGTTGCCGTCGGCGGCGTGCGCGACGGTATAGATGTCGACCCCTGTCTCGTCGGAGATGCGCTGGATCCCGGTGACCATCTCGGCCAATCGGTTACGCGGTACGCCGACGTCACCGATGGAGGTACGGCCGAGTCGCTCGAGCGAGGGGATCGCGTCCCGTCGGGCCTGGATCAGTGCCTCCGCCTGCACGGGATCGTCGGCGATCATGACGGAGTCGGCGAAGGGCTCTATCGCCGCCAGGACGACGTCGCGCTCGAGCAGCGCTCCGAAGCCGTCCGTCTGCGCGAGTAGGAAAGCCTCCCCGCGCCGGCGGTGGTCGGTGCCCGTCGCGGCGTCGATCGCGCCCAGGGTCGGGCCGTCCACGAGTTCGAGGACGGAGGGGGTGGCGCGCGCTGCCACCACGGCCGACGCCGCTGCTGCTGCCGCCGCCACGTCCGCGAAATAAGCAGCGACGGTGGCGGTGGCGACGGGCGCGGGCCGCAACCGGAGCGTCGCCTCGACCACCACCCCGAGGGTCCCTTCGGACCCGATGAACAGGGCATTCATGTCGTAGCCGGTGACTGCCTTGATGGTCCGCGTGCCGGTGACCAGCACCCGGCCGTCGGCCAGGACGACGGTGAGGCTGAGGACCGATTCCCGCGTCACGCCGTACTTGGCGCAGCGCATACCGCCGGCGTTCGTCGCGATGTTGCCCCCGATGGAGCAGATGGCTGTGCTCGCCGGATCGGGTGCGTAGAACAGGCCGTAGGCGGCCGCAGCCGCATTGAGGTCGGCATTCAGCACGCCCGGCTCGACGACGGCGATCTGTTCGACCGGATCGATCCGCAGGATGCGATTCATGCGGTGTACGTCCAGGACGACCTCTCCGGCCGCAGCGGCTGCTCCGGCGGCCAGCCCGGTACCCGCGCCACGCGGCACCACGGGGATCCGGTGCTCGTTCGCCAGCCTGAGGGTCTCGACCACGTCACTGACCGACTCCGCCTGGACCACCCCGTCGGGGAGGGTCGGCGGGGTGTAGCCGGAGCGGTCCGTCCGCACGAGCGCACGCTCCGCGGGATCCCGTGTGAAGTGCGGCAGGACGGCGAGGACCTCGGATGGTCCGTACGCGACGGTTCTGTGGGTCATCGGTCGTCTCCTTTGACGTCGTGCGTGTGCCATGGCCGGGCCTACCGCGGGGAGAGAACGACGTCGACACCCGGACCGTCTTCGCTCCAGGCAATCCAGCCGCCGTCCAGCTTCCACATCACGGAATAACGCTTCTACCTGCCGGAAACGCTAAGGGTGGAGGGTGCGGATGTCAATGGTGCCGGCGCTGTGACGGGAGGGCGATGCAAGCAGAGACGTCCGGAACCGCGCCGGTTCTGGGCAGCCCGAAAAGCGATCCACCCGAGCGGGGTGCAGAGGGAGATTCAGTCGGTGACGTTGAGGTCCGCGGAGATAGCTGCCGCCGCGGCGTCCAGCAGGGGTACCGCCCGCCGCCCGAAGGCGTCGTCGACCCGGGAGATGGGGCCGGACACGGAGATGGCCGTCGGCGTGGGGGAGCCGGGCACCGCAACGGCGAAACACCGGACCCCGAGCTCCTGCTCCTGCTCGTCGATCGCATATCCCCGCTCGCGCACGTGGACCAGCTCGGCGAGCAGCGCTTCGATCGAATCGATGCTCTTCTCGGTAGGCGTGGGCATCCCGGCCCGGAGGACGATGCGTCGGACAGCGTCGTCGTCGAGCTGGGCGAGGATCGCTTTCCCCACACCCGTGTCATGGGTATGGGCGCGGCGACCCACCTCGGTGAACATCCGCATCGAGTGCAGTGATGGCACCTGTGCGATGTAGACCACCATGTCCGAGTCCAGCACGGCCATGTTGGCCGTTTCACCGAGAGCATCCACGAGCTGCTTGAGCTGTGGACGGGCCAGCGTGCCGAGTTGCCTGTTGGCGCCCTCGCCGAGGCGTATCAGCCGTGGACCCAGGACGTACCTGCGGTTCGGCAGCTGGCGGACGTAGCCCTTGCCTACCAGGGTCCGGAGGAGGCGGTGGATGGTGGGCAGGGGAAGATCGGTGGAGGCTGCGAGCTCGCTCAGGGTGACCTCGCCACCGGCATCGTTGATCAGCTCCAGAAGCTCGAAGACGCGCTCGACCGACTGCACGCCCCCGCTCCTGGCCGGTGCCTCCGTCATCCCTGCTCCTGCCATCGTCTTCCCGCGGCACTGCTGCCCTCGTCCAGCATATCCGTATCGTGGAATTCAGCCGCGGTCCCGGTCCATGCGCACTGCTGCGTCCCTCTCCAGCCCGGGTGGACGGTAGGCGCCGTCCTTCCGCAAGCTTTGCGCAAGAACCGGTGGATACGGCCCCGTGTCATCAGGTCCTCGCTACCCTTGAAGCGTGCCCAACCATCCGACTCTGCCTCCTCCTGGTCAGCACAAGGGAAGCGGGTCGGCACCACTCGAGAGCGATGCCGACCTTCCCGGGAGTGTGCCCGGAAAGGCAGCACCCCTCCTCGACACGGGCACACTCCGTGACATGGAGAGGGACTTCTCCGATCCCGGCGTCGTGCAGCGGTTCGCGCGCGACTTCTCGGTGAGCGTTCCGGAGAAGATCGACCGGTTGGACCGCGCGATCCTCGCCGGCAACCTGACCGGTGCCCTCGACGCGGTCACCGGCGTCGCCACGTCGGCAGTGATGGTGGGCGCGATCCGGCTCAGCCAGGCGGCTCTTGCCACCCAGCGGCTGATCGTCGGGGAAGGCCTCGAGGCTGCCGCGCGGTCCGTCGCGCTCCTGCGAGCATGCGCTGCGGACACCGTGAGGGAACTGCAGGAAGCCTACCCGGCGCAACCGTAGTGCGGGCGGTCCTGATCAGGCCGGTGGTCGCGGCACGATGCGGAATCCGACCCCACGAACCGTGGTGATGAGATCAGGGTCCCCCTGCAGCCTTGCCAGCTTCTGTCGCAGGTTGGCGATATGCACCTCGATGGCCCGCTCATCGGTACGGCTGACGAAGTTGTACCCCCGGTAGTCCCTGCCGCGCGAGACGCGGACCAGTTCTTCCTTGGTGCGTACCGCGCCCTTGCCGGCGATGAGCTCGTGCAGGAGATTGAACTCGGTCTTCGTGAGGGGGAGTTCGACGCCGGAGCAGGTGACCGACCTCGCCTGGCCGTCGAGGACCAGGGAGCCGATCCGCACCAGCTGTTCGTCCCCGTCACGATCAGCGGCGCCGGACGGATTGTCGGGCGGCGGGGCGACCTCGGGATCCCGCGGCTGCTGCCCCTGTGCATCGGGGAGGCGGGGCCGGCGGAGCATCGCGTCGATCCGAGCCCGCAACTCCCGGGGACGGAACGGCTTCAGCACGTAGTCGTCGGCGCCAGCCTGCAATGCCGTGAGGATGTCCATCTCGTCCTGTCGTCCGCTCAGGACGATCACGTAGCAGTCGCTGGTGGACCGGATCCGGCGCAGGACCTCGTAGCCGTCGATGTCCGGCAGGCCGATGTCCAGGGTCACGACGGCGGGGCACTCCTTGCGGATGACGTCGACGCCGTCCCGGCCCGTCGCCACGCCACTGACCTGGAAGCCACCCTGCTCGAGGACCGCACACACGAGGTTCCGGATGTCGAGGTCGTCCTCGATGACGACCGCCGCGCGGCGGTCGGTCGGAGAGCTACTCATGCGCCGACACCCCTTGCTGTCGCGGGGCGGCCTGCCGGCGCGGGTCGTGGATCGTGGCGGTGCAGATCGGGCTGCCCGCTCGTGTGGTGACGGTTGAGATGAGCTGACGTGTCCTAGACATGATCCGTGGACCTGTTCCCTTCGGCGGCCCGGCTGACCTCGTGGGTCCCGTGGCTTTGCGTCCCCGGCTCGCACCGGGTTTGCCCTTGTCGACGAGCGGCTGCCCGCCCGATGATATTAGCAACCTGCAGCGGTACTTCAACGCCAGTTGCAGGGACGAATCCAGCCAAGGCCTGTTCCGTCGTCACGGCAGGGGCTGCCGAAGTGCTGCCGATGCGTCCCGGACGGCGTCGCTGACTGCCTCCAGCGCCCTGGATCCATGGCGCCACTGCTGCCAGAAGAGCGGGACGTCCACGTGACCCCCGGCCGCGAGCGGAACGAGATCCCGCGGGTGTGCGCGCAGTTCGAGTTCCGATACGAGCCCCCATCCCATGCCGAGCCGGATGGCATCGGCGAACTCCTGCGCCGCCGGGACGTAGTGCCGTGGTGGCGTCGGGGTCGCTCCGCTGCGACGACGAAGGTACTGGTCCTGCAGGTCGTCCTTGCGGTCGAACACGATCACGGGAGCGAGCTCGAGCTCCTCCTCCGTGGCGCCGTCGGCGAACCATTCGCTCTGGAACCCCGGCGTGCACACCGGCCTGTACCGCATGACGCCCAGGGGGTGGCACACGCAGCCCTGAACGGGCGCCGACTCCGAGGTGATCGCCGCTGCGGCTGCCCCGCTGCGGAGCAGGTCGAGCGAGTGTTCCTGGTCCTCGCGCAACACCTCGATCTGCAGCGTGGCAGCCACCGAAGCCAGGGCCGGCAATACCCAGGTATGCAGGGAGTCCCCGTTGGCCACGATCGTGATGTGCTGCCGCTGCTCCTCGCCGGTGGTCTCCAGCTCAGCCGCGAGGTCAGCGGAGAGGGTCTGGAAGTGGCGGGCGAAGCGCACGATGCTGAGTCCGGTAGCGGTGGGACGCAGTGGCCGCGTCCGCGAGAGGACAGGCCGACCGACGGCTGTCTCGAGCGCGCGGATACGCTGGCTCACCGCCGACGGAGTCACCGAGAGGGCAGCGGCAGCGGATTCGAAGCTGCCGGCGGTGACGATCGTCGCGAGGGTCTGCGCCTGGTCCGGATCGATGTACGTCATAAGGCTGTCTTACCATGCTGAAGAATCATTAGCTGGGCTGAACCGCTCGCCGCTCCTAGGGTGAGAACGTGCTCACTTCCACTGCCACCGGTTTCGCTGCCGGCCTCACCCTGATCGTCGCCATCGGGTCCCAGAACGCCTTCGTGCTGCGGCAGGGACTGAGGCGCTCGCACGTGCTCCTCGTCGTCGTGGTCTGCGCCCTGTCGGATCTCGTGCTCATCGCCCTCGGGGTGGGCGGCCTGGGGGTGGTGATCGAGCGACTCCCGGTTCTCCTCGACGTGGTGCGGTGGGCCGGAGCGGCATTCCTCACCGGCTACGCATTCCTGGCGGCACGGCGCGCCCTCCGGGGTGGGGCCCTCGACGCAGCGGAGGACCGCCGGAGCATGTCGTGGCAGGCGGCTCTCGGGACCTCGCTGGCTCTGACCTGGCTGAACCCGCACGTCTACCTGGACACCGTGCTGCTGCTCGGTTCACTGGCGAGCACCCACGGGACGCCGGGCAAATGGTGGTTCGCCGCCGGTGCGGGCCTCGGCAGTATCGTCTGGTTCTCTGCGCTCGGGGTGGGGGCCCGGTACCTGGCGCCACTCTTCCGGCGCCGCTCGGCCTGGCGGATCCTCGACGCGCTGATCGCCGTCGTCATGCTGACCCTGGCCGTGACGCTCATCCTCTGACACGCAAGGTTGAGTCTTCTTCGCTCAACTTCATTTTGCTTCCTCGCACAGCGCCCGTATACTTGAGTGCAGAACGCTCAATCCACGCGCCCGGCGGATGAGCGCCTCGCAAATCCCGGGCAGTCGAAAGGAAATTGCATGTCACGTGCAGTAGGTATTGACCTCGGAACCACCAACTCGGTCGTCTCGGTTCTCGAAGGTGGTGAGCCCACCGTCATCGCGAACGCCGAGGGCGCACGCACCACGCCGTCGATCGTCGCCTTCTCCATGTCCGGCGAGGTCCTGGTCGGCGAGATCGCCAAGCGCCAGGCCGTGAACAACATCGACCGCACCATCGCGTCGGTCAAGCGCCACATGGGCACCGACTGGAACGTCGACATCGACGGCAAGAAGTACACGCCGCAGGAGATCTCGGCGCGTACGCTCCAGAAGCTCAAGACCGACGCCGAGAGCTACCTCGGCGAGAAGGTCACGGACGCCGTGATCACCGTCCCCGCATACTTCAACGACGCCGAGCGCCAGGCCACCAAGGAGGCCGGTGAGATCGCGGGCCTCAAGGTGCTGCGCATCGTCAACGAGCCCACCGCTGCGGCGCTGGCCTACGGCCTCGACAAGGGCAAGGAAGACGAGCTCATCCTCGTGTTCGACCTCGGCGGCGGAACCTTCGACGTCTCGCTCCTCGAAGTCGGCAAGGACGAGGACGCCTTCTCCACCATCCAGGTCCGCTCCACCGCCGGCGACAACCGCCTCGGTGGCGACGACTGGGACCAGCGCGTGGTCGACTACCTGCTCGCGCAGGCCAAGGCCAAGGGCGCCGATCTGTCGAAGGACAAGATCGCCCTGCAGCGCCTCAAGGAAGCCGCAGAGCAGGCGAAGAAGGAACTGTCCTCGGCGACGTCCACCAACATCTCGCTGCAGTACCTCTCGGTCACGGCGGACGGCCCCGTCCACCTCGACGAGCACCTGTCGCGCGCCAAGTTCCAGGACCTCACCAAGGACCTGCTGGACCGCACCAAGAAGCCGTTCAACGACGTCATCGCCGAAGCCGGCATCAAGGTGGCCGACATCGACCACATCGTCCTGGTCGGCGGGTCCACCCGCATGCCTGCTGTCGGTGAGCTCGTCAAGGAGCTCGCGGGAGGCAAGGAGCCGAACAAGGGCGTCAACCCGGATGAGGTCGTCGCCGTCGGAGCAGCTCTGCAGGCCGGTGTCCTCAAGGGCGAGCGCAAGGACGTCCTCCTCATCGACGTCACCCCCCTGTCCCTCGGCATCGAGACCAAGGGCGGGATGATGACCAAGCTCATCGAGCGCAACACGGCCATCCCCACCAAGCGCAGCGAGACCTTCACCACGGCGGACGACAACCAGCCGTCCGTGGCGATCCAGGTCTTCCAGGGCGAGCGCGAGTTCACCCGCGACAACAAGCCGCTGGGCACGTTCGAGCTGACCGGTATCGCACCGGCTCCTCGCGGCGTCCCGCAGGTCGAGGTCACCTTCGACATCGACGCCAACGGCATCGTCCACGTGTCCGCCAAGGACAAGGGCACCGGCACCGAGCAGTCGATGACCATCACCGGCGGTTCGTCCCTCTCCAAGGAGGACATCGACCGCATGGTGCGCGAGGCCGAGGAGCACGCAGCCGACGACAAGAAGCGCCGCGAGGCAGCAGACACCCGCAACGGTGCCGAGCAGCTCGCGTACTCGGTCGACAAGCTGATCGCAGACAACTCGGACAAGCTGCCCGAGGACGTCCGCACCGAGGTCCAGGCCGACGTCGACGCCCTCAAGAAGGCGCTCGAGTCGCAGGACAACGACGACGAGGTCAAGACGGCCTTCGAGAAGCTGCAGGCCTCGCAGTCGAAGCTCGGCGAAGCCATCTACGCGTCGGCGCAGCAGGATGCCGGTCAGGCCGGCGCTCCTGCCGATGACCAGCCGGCCTCTGCAGGTACCGACGAGGACATCGTCGACGCCGAGGTGGTCGACGAAGACACCAGCGAGAAGAAGTAGCCATGCCGCACCACGGAAATGAAGAAGAGCACCAGTCCGAGCCGGTGAGTTTTCGCGACAACCGGAAGATCGACCCTGAAACGGGCGAAGTCCGTGGGCAGCAGAACGACGCCGGCGCTCCGGCCGCGGAGGAATCCGCGGCCGGTCCGCAGGCCACGCCCGCCGACGACACCACCGACGGGGACGCCCTGGCCCAGGCCGAGGCCATCCTGAACGAAGCCGGTGCCGACGGCGAGGGCAACCCGGCGGTGGACGTGGTAGCGGAACTCCGCGACGACCTGCTGCGCCTGCAGGCCGAGTACGTCAACTACCGGCGACGCGTCGAGCGTGACCGGGACGTGGCCCGCGACCAGGCGGTGATCGGCGTGCTCAACTCGCTGATGCCCGTTCTGGACGACATCGACGCCGCACGCCAGCACGGTGACCTCGCGGAGGGCCCGTTCGCCTCGATCGCGGGCAAGCTCGAGAACGTCCTGAAGACGTACGAGCTCACCCGCATCGACGAGGTAGGCGTCGCGTTCGACCCGAACATCCACGAGGCGCTCATGCAGCAGCCGAGTGCGGATGTCCAGGCGGACAGCGTCAGCCAGATCCTCCGTGCGGGCTACCGCAAGGGCGAGCGCGTCCTGCGGGCCGCACAGGTCATCGTCGCAGTACCCGAGTAGTCCTTGCGCACGCCGGGGCAGTACCCGAACGGCGGCAACGAAATCCCTCTGCTCGCAGAGCTCGCTGAGGGATATTAAAGCCGCCTTCCTCGGGTGCTGCCCCGGCTTCAGGGGTTCACTCATGCACGCTCAGGAAAACCAACGAAGGGAGACTCCGATTGGCTAGTCAGGATTGGGTCGACAAGGATTTCTACAAGATCCTGGGTGTCTCCAAGGATGCGTCCGCCGTCGACATCAAGAAGGCGTACCGCAAGCTCGCGCGCCAGCATCACCCCGACCAGAACCAGGGGGATGCCGGGTCCGAGCGGATGTTCAAGGACGTGTCGGAGGCGTACTCGGTGCTGTCAGATGCCGAGGAGCGCCAGCAGTACG
>JASLAA010000211.1 GCA_030147325.1 Arthrobacter sp.
GGATGAAGAGGATCCCCAGGGCGAGGAGGAACTCCGGTATTGCTGCGGCCCACATCTGGTTTACCTCTTCGATAGTTCGTTGATGCCGCAGCCATCGGCTCGGCGGTCTCGTCCCGGTACCCGGCAGGCCTCAGCCGTTACTGCGGAGCCTCGCTACGACATCGTCTACGGGGCCGTCCATGAGCAGTCGGCCGTGCTCGAGCAGGATGCCCCGCTTGCAGATCTGTGCGACCAGGTCGAGGTCATGGCTCACCACCACCAGTGTCTTGCCGTCCTCTGCCAGTTCCTTGATCCGTGCGATGCACTTCTTCTGGAACGGCTCGTCGCCCACCGCGAGTATCTCGTCGACAAGGAAGACCTCCGGATTCGTGTGCACCGCGACGGAGAACGCGAGCCGCAGGTACATGCCGGAGGAGTAGAACTTCACCTCGGTATCGATGAACTGGCCGATCTCCGAGAATTCCAGGATGTCGTCGAAGCGTTCTTCGATCTGTTCCTCGCTCATGCCCAGGATCGCGCCGTTGAGGTACACGTTGTCCCGTCCCGACAGGTCGGGGTGGAAGCCGGCACCCACTTCGATCAGCCCGGCGACCCTCCCCCGCGTCCTGACCGATCCGCTGTCGGGCAACATGACGCCGGAGATGTGCTTCAGCAGGGTCGATTTGCCCGAGCCGTTCAGCCCGAGCAGGGCTACCGTCTCCCCCTGTTCGATCGTCAGGCTGACGTCGGCGAGGGCGTGGAACTTCTTCGACAGGTCGCCCTTGCGGCCCTTCATGATCCAGACGAAGGCTTCCTTGATGGAGCGGGTGTGCCGGAGCACGAATTCCTTGGACACGCTCCGGACTTCTATGGCGGTCGTCATGTCAGAGCTCCTGAGCGAAGCGGCCCTCGAGCCGCCGGAAGGTGTACTGCCCCGTGAGAATCACGACCACGGAGATGGCCACTCCGATGGGCATCCACAGATCGAGCAGATTCGGTGGGACAACCGTCAGCGGATCGGTCACATTCGTCGTCGTCGGCATCCAGAAGGCGAAGTGGAACAGTTCCACGGCGATGGTGAGCGGATTGATCTGATAGATCGTGTGCAGCACTTCACCGACACTCACTCCGAAGGCGTCGTAGAGCCCGTCCCGCACCATGATCCAGGAGTAGAGGACCGGGGAGGCCCACGTGGCGATCATCAGGAGCCTGTCGACGAAGTTCTCGGAATCCCTGAAGTAGACGTTCACCGATCCGAAGAAGAGCCCCAGACCGATCGCGAGCAAGGCGACGATCAGGAACCCGATGACGGCCGCTGCGATCTGCACCACTCCCGGTGTCCACCCGGCGATGAAGCAGGCAACGAGCAGGACGAGGAGCTGCGGTACGAAGTGGACCGCGGACACCCAGACCGACGCGACCGGGAACAGTTCGCGCGGAAGATAGATCTTCTTGATCAGCCCACCGTTTCCGACGATCGAGCGGGAGGCATTGCTCAGGGCCTCTGTGAAGAAGTTGATGAGCACGATCCCGGAGAACAGGTAGATCGGGTAGTTCTCCGTGTTGCGGTTCATCCCCAGGAAGATGCCCAGGGCGAACCAGAACACGACGAACTGCACGCCCGGCTTGACGTAGGACCACAGCAGACCGAGGACCGAGCCCCGGTAGCGTACCTTGAGCTCCTTCTGCACAAGCAGCTTCAGAAGATACCGCGACCGCAGCACGTCCCTGAGACCACCCCCTAGACCGGGGGTGGTCAGGTTCATGGTGCTCAAATTACTTGCCTTCCCCTGAATGCTGGTCGAACGTCTTCTTCCATGACTCGAAGGACGTGATGTCGTCGAGTGCTGCCCGGTACTGCTCCCGGAGCTGCGGCCACTTCCGAAGGATCTCGGCGTTCAGGCGTGCGGCCTCCGCGAGGAGGGCGCGAAGCTGTTGAGGGTCGCGGCGATACCAGGACGCTCCCGTGCCCTCCGCATTGGAGACGATGGCGCTGTCGTACTGCGACATCCTCCACCACTTGTTGTCCTGATGCGCGACGAAGGCCTGCGGGCGTTCCTTGCTCGAAAGGGCGACGGGCCTGCTCAATTGCCGGGCGATGGTCTTCACGGCCCACGGGACGAGAGTCGTGTAGGACGGCGCCTTGAAGCCCTGGCCATGGCGAGGAGGCTTGTCCATCTGCGGCGCAGGGAACTCGTCGGGGTCCGGCTTCAGCTGCGCATCGGAGTGCTTCTCGCTGAGGGCACGGATTTCCGGCAGCTTCGTCGCGAGGATGGAGTGCAGCTGATCCGGGCCGCGCAGCACATCGCGCATCGCCATCACACGCCCCCGCGCGGTGTAGTACTGCATGGAGACGAGGTGCTTCACGTCCGAGTAGCCGGACTCCCGGATCACCCTGCCCCCTCGCTCGTACGGACTGTGGATCAGTGCGGCGATCATGCGGTTGCGTGTGTGGAAGTAGGCCTGCCAGCCGACCATGTCGTCCTTGTCGATCCAGGACACATGCCACACGGCGCTGCCCGGCATCGACACGGTGGGGTAGCCGGCTTTCTTGGCGCGCAGGCCGTACTCCGCATCGTCCCATTTGATGAAGACGGGCAGCGACAATCCGATCTCGCGGATCACCTTCGTCGGGATGAGGCACATCCACCATCCGTTGTAGTCCACGTCGATGCGGCGGTGGAGCCAGGGCGTATGGCGCAGGTTCGAGCGCATGAAGTCGTGACCCAGGGTCTGCTCGGCGACCGGCTGGTCCGGTTGGAACCGGTAGGGGTTCACGATCTCGCCGAAGGTGTGCAGCACGGTTCGGTTGTACAGATCGAACATGTGGCCGCCGACGATCGTCGGCGTCCTGCAGTGGTCCGCGAACGCCAGCAGGCGCGTGATGCTCTCCGGTTCCATGACGACGTCGTCGTCGAGCAGGAGGGCGTAGTCGCTGCCGTTCTCGACGGCCTCGTACATCCCGCGGGCGAAGCCGCCGGATCCGCCCAGGTTGCCCTGGTCGATGATGCGGAGCTTGCCGTCCAGCGCGGCTTCGATGCCCGGGAACGTCGGTTCGTCGGCCACCTTCTTCGTGCCCTGGTCGACGATCAGCACCTCCTTGACGTTCGTCAGGACATCCGGGTTCTCGGCGAGGATCGTCAGATTGTTCGCACAGAAGTCGGGCTTGTTCAGCGTCGTGATCTCGAGCGTGATCTGGCCCGATACCGGAGCCTCGCCCGGGGCGAGCCATTCCGCCTGATTGAGGACCAGGGACCCGGACCCCGCTACGAGGTCGAACCAGTACCACCCTCCGTCACCGAAGGGCTGCAGGGAGAGGTCGAAGACACTCGTCGAGGTTCCCGTGACGCGGGTCGTCTCGACGTGCTGGAGGGAACCGCGCGCGTTGGACTTGTAGACGCTGATCCCGCCGGTCCCGGTCGTGGCGACGGACAGTCTCAC
>JASLAA010000308.1 GCA_030147325.1 Arthrobacter sp.
GAGTTTTTTCTCGTTGGAAAACGAAGAAACACCGCGAAATGCACGGTATCGAGCGGGAATCTCGGGTGTTTTTTCCTTCTGCGGACGTAGCTCAGCTGGCTAGAGCACCACCTTGCCAAGGTGGATGTCGCGGGTTCGAATCCCGTCGTCCGCTCGCAAGTCACTGTATGGCCGGATCAGTCCGGTGACCGGAGCGATCCGATCACGGTGGGGTGGCCGAGAGGCGAGGCAGCGGCCTGCAAAGCCGTCCACGCGGGTTCGAATCCCGTCCCCACCTCGGTACACGACGAGCACGAGCACCATGAAGATGGGCGATTGGCGCAGCGGTAGCGCGCTTCCCTGACACGGAAGAGGTCACTGGTTCGATCCCAGTATCGCCCACGACGGCGCCCCCACCGGGGGCGCTTTTTTTGCGGACGTAGCTCAGCTGGCTAGAGCACCACCTTGCCAAGGTGGATGTCGCGGGTTCGAATCCCGTCGTCCGCTCTCACGGCCTCACGGCCCACCAGCCGGTCCTCACGAGGACCGGCTTTCTCGTTCTCAGCCTCCGGCGAACACCTCGGACCCCACAGGGAAAGCCCATCTTCCTGCCCTATGATCTTCGTAGCGGAAACGGACTGCGTTTCCACGACCGAAAGGAGGTGTCCGTGGGTTTATTGGATGGGCTCAAGGGCAAGGCCGGCACCCTGGCGGGTAAGGCGACCGAACTCATTGGCGATAATTCCGACAAGGTGAAGAACGGCATCGGAAAGGCTGGCGGCTTCGTCGACAGCAAGACCCATGGCAAGTACTCACACCACATCAACGGAGTGCAGACCAAGGCTTCGAAGATGGTCGATGACATCGACAAGAAGGACGGCAAGGGCGACGTCGGCCCTACCTCCCCGCCGGCCGTGTAACTCCCAGCCCGGCAATAAGGAAGCACCGGTCCCGCCGAGAGGCGGCACCGGTGCTTCTTGCATTCCAGGCACTCCTGGGGCGGACCCTAGGAGGGGACGTCGCTCCCCTGCCGTGCGAGGGCGGTGAGTCGGGACACCGCCCTGTAGTACTTCTTCATGTACCCGCCGCCCATCATCTCCTCCGTGAACAATCGGTCGAAGGTGGCGCCGCTCGCCATGATGGGCACGTCGCGGTCGTACAGTCGGTCAGCGAGCACCACGAAGCGTAGGGCGACGGACTGCTCCGTGATCGTCGCCACGTTGTGCCAGGCGACTGCATCGACGCCGTCGAGGAGCTGCCTGTAGCGGCTGGGGTGGACGTCGGCCAAATGCCGCAGCAGGTCGCCGAAGTCGTCCTCCGCCAGCACTCCCCCCGAGTAGGAGGCCACGCGCTCGCTCAGGGCGGCGTCATCGATGGCTTCCGGAGCCTGCGGCAGCCCGCGATGGCGGTAGTCCTCGCCGTCGATCCTGGCGACCTCGAACTGGTCAGCGAGCACCTGGATCTCCCGCTGGAAATCCTGGGCGGCGAACCGCCCGTCGCCGAGCGATCCCGGAAGCGTGTTGGACGTCGCGGCGAGTTTGACACCGGCGTCCGCGAGCTCGCGCATGAGTCGGGACATCAGCACGGTATCCCCTGGGTCGTCGAGCTCGAACTCGTCGATGCACACGAGGCTGTACGTGCTCAGGGCGTCCACGGTCTTGCGGAAACTCAGCGCTCCGACGAGGTTCGTGTACTCGACGAAGGTCCCGAAGGCCTTCGTGCCGGAGGAGGCGTGCCAGAGCGAGGCCAGGAGGTGCGTCTTGCCCACGCCGAAACCGCCGTCGAGATAGATCCCCGCGCGCGTCGCCGGCTTCTTCCCTCCGAAGAACTTCCTGAGGCCGCTCGGCTCCGGCTCGTTGACCGCCGTCGCGAAATCACGGAGCTTGTCGACGGCCTGTGACTGTGACGGCTGCTGGGGGTCCGGCCGGTAGGAGTCGAAGGAGACGTCTCCGAAGCGGGGCGACGGGTAGAAGCCGCCCAGCAACTCGTCGACGGAGACCTTCGGGGAGCGCTCTGTCAGGTGTTCGATCGCAGGCACGGATCAGGACCACTTTCTCGTCTGGCCGGGGTGGCCGCGGCGGCCCTGCAGGCGGCCGCTTCGCTACGCAAGACTACGGCAAGGACACTGCCCCGCGGCCCCCTTCCGCCGCTCCCGCCAGGCCCTTGACCGGTGACCGGCACGCGCGGGAACCTTCCCGCACGGCGGGCCGACCGGAAGGAAATGATGTCCCGCTTGGTTAGGCTTGTCGGAAGACCCGCACCGGCGCGCCGCCGGCGCCTCAAGCTACGCGAAAGGCTCCCATGTCACTGGCCCCCGATCCTCAGGACAAGTTCGCCGAGTACGCCCATCCGGAGCGCCTCGTCTCCACCGCCTGGCTCGCCGACAACCTCGGCACCGACGGCCTCGTCGTCGTCGAATCGAGCGAGGACGTCCTGCTCTACGAGACGGGACACGTCCCCGGTTCCGTCAAGATCGACTGGCACACCGAGCTCAACGACGAGGTGACGCGCGACTACGTCGACGGCGCGGGATTCGCCCGCCTCATGGCCGCGAAGGGGATCACACGCGATTCCACCGTGGTCATCTACGGCGACAAGAGCAACTGGTGGGCCGCCTACGCACTCTGGGTCTTCACCCTGTTCGGCCATGAGGACGTCCGCCTGCTCGACGGCGGCAGGGACAAATGGGTCGCCGAGGGCCGGGCGATGACCACGGACAAGCCGGAGATCACCGCCACGGACTACCCCGTGGTCGAGCGCGACGACGCACCCGTCCGAGCCTTCCTCGGCGACGTCCTCGGACACCTGGGCAAGCCGCTCATCGACGTCCGCTCCGGCGACGAGTACACGGGCGCCCGCACCACCATGCCCGCCTACCCGGAGGAGGGCGCCCTGCGCGGAGGCCACATCCCGACGGCGAGATCGGTGCCGTGGGCCCGCGCAGCCGCGGAGGACGGGACGTTCCGCACGCGGGCCGAGCTGGATGCCATCTACCGCGACGAGGCGGGTCTGGCCGACGGCGACGACGTCGTCGCCTATTGCCGCATCGGTGAGCGGTCCAGCCACACCTGGTTCGTGCTCAAGCACCTCCTCGGCTTCGAGAACGTGCGGAACTACGACGGCTCGTGGACCGAGTGGGGCAATGCCGTACGGGTGCCGATCGTTCGGGGCAGTGAGCCCGGCGAGGTTCCCTCGTCGTCCGGGAGCGCGCGATGAGCACCGGCGCGGTCCCCGCCAAGCTCGCCGAGATCATCGACGACTTCCAGGACCTGACCGAACCCGACCGGCTGCAGCTCCTCCTGGATTTCTCGCGTGAGCTGCCGGAGCTCCCCGCCCGGTACGGCGATCATCCGGAGCTGCTGGAGCAGGTCGTCGAGTGCCAGAGCCCGCTCTTCCTGACCATGGAGATCGGCGAGGAACCGGGACGGCCCGTCCACCTGTTCTTCTCCGCGCCGCCGGAGGCGCCGACCACGCGGGGATTCGCCGGCGTCCTCCTCGAGGGCCTCGACGGACTGCCCGCCGAGGAGGTCCTCGCCGTACCCGACGACGTCCCCGACCGTCTCGGCCTGACGCGGGCCATCACGCCCCTGCGGATGCGCGGCATGACGGCGATGCTCGGAAGGATCAAACGGAAGATCAGGGAAGCGCAGTAGCCTCCGGATCGGGGGCCTTCCCGCCGGGCAGGGTCCGGCCGAAGAGGATCCCCGAGAGCCATCGCTCGACGACGGACTCCCAGCGCTGCGGGTCGACGTTCCACTCCTTGGTGTGGCGGGCGCGCTGGAACCGCTCGAGCGTGACGAACGAGGCGTTCCGCGCTGCGAGGTCGGCCGAGGCTCCGATCGGCACGAACTCGTCGTCCTCGCTGTGCAGCACGAGCGTCGGCAGGGTCAACTGCTCGGCGCGGGCGATCCAGTCCATGCTCTTGAGATCGAGCGGAGCGGCCAGACCGGTGATCCTCCGGGCCCGCTGGCTCGAGAGCAGATACTGCCCGAGCCGGCCGACCGGAGCCGGGATCCGGTTGAGTTCCGCGTGGTGGGCGAGCACCTCGATCCAGTTGATGACCGGCCCGTCGAGGACCAGGGCGGTGATGCGGCGGCGATGACGGGAGAGGTCCGCCGTCTGCAGGACGATCGCGCCGCCCATCGACCAGCCGAACAGGACCACCTCGTGGGCGCCGTGCGCCACGGCGAAATCGATCGCGGCATCGACGTCGTGCCATTCCGTCATCCCGAGGCCGTAGCGTCCGTCAGGCGCCGAGGGGGCCTCGCCGTCGTTCCGGTAGGACAGGACGAGGCTCGTCAGCCCGAGGCGCCGGGCGGGTGCGAGGGCTCGAAGGGCTTCCGCGCGGGTCGCCCCACGGCCGTGCACCATGATCGCCCACGTGCGCGCCGGGGCCTCTGCCCGGACGAGCCAGGCAGGAGCAGCGCCACCCTCGACCGGGATGAGCACTTCCTCCTCGGCGTAGCCCATGGCGGACGGCGAGGGATAGACCGCACCACCCCACCAGCCACGGGTCGCCGCCGCGAGATCGCCCGAGTAGACCTTCTCGACCTCGCGCTCGACGGTTCCCTCGCGAGGGACGTAGGACCGGATGCGGCCGATGCGGGCGTGGCCGGAACCCTGCTCGAAGTGCAGGCTGTAGGTGCCGTCGATGGTCGTGTCGTCGTTGGCCGGCAGGATGACGGTCTGGTTCCCGGGAGATCCCACCACGGCGAGGATGTCCAGGTTCGCGTCACGCCTGCGCGCCGGCGTCACCACCTGCCGCGCGAAGTACACGGCCAGGCCGGAGACGGCACCGGCCGCGGAGGACGCCAGGACAGCTCCCGCTCCGATACCGAGCGCCGTCCACCTGAGCCAGGGCGCGGTGATCCCCTGCGCTGGGGCCGTTGACTGCGTCGATGCCATAGCCCCCTTTCTACCCTGCCCCGGCACCGCCGTCGATTCGGCACGCACGGGCATGACGGACCGGAGTTCTCGCACAGTAAGGTGGCGGCATGACCCAGACAATCCTCGTGCTGACCGAGGAAGCCCTCACAGCCCCCGATCTGCTCAATCTCCGCACCCTGCAGGGCGACGAGCCCGCCGATCTCGTCGTCCTGGTCCCGGAGGACCGCAACGAGTCCGTCCTCGGGGAGTTCTTCAGGCACCTCAGTCTCCTCGAGGTCGGCGAGGCGTTCCGGACCTTCTCCGCCGACGACGACCGGAACGACCGCGTTGCTGCACGGACGGCCCTGGAGCAATCTCTCGAACTACTCGTGAGGGAGGGCTTCACGGCGCGCGGGCGGACGACGACGGGCAACCCCGTCGACGCGCTGGTGCACGAGGCTGCGGAGGGAGGAGCGGCCCAGGCCGTGGTCATCACGCGTCCCCACGCCGTGGCCGACACCTTCCATACGGACTGGGCCAACCGGGCACAGGACAAGCTCGGCATCGCCGTGCTGCACCTGTACTCCGGCTCGGGATTTATTGGCGACTCGTAGGCGTTGGAAGCAGTATGACTACCGAACGCGACACCTACCGCCCAGAGATCGAGAAGTCCGACGACGAGTGGCGGCAGGAACTGACGGCGGAGGAATACCAGGTCCTCCGCAAGGCCGGCACCGAGCGCCCCTATACGGGTGAGTACTACGACGCCAAGACCGCCGGCACCTATGCGTGCCGGGCGTGCGGCGCCGAGCTCTTCACCAGCAACGAGAAGTTCGACTCGCACTGCGGGTGGCCCTCCTTCTGGGCCCCGCTGGCCGAGAACACGGTCCGCTACCTGCACGACCGCTCCATGGGGATGGAACGTATCGAGGTCCGGTGCTCGCGCTGCGACTCCCACCTCGGTCACCTCTTCAAGGGCGAGGGCTTCGACACCCCGACCGACCAGCGGTTCTGCATCAACTCCGTCTCCATGACGCTGGTGCCGTCGGACTAGACGGCAGCGCCACGGGGGCTCGACGACCTACCCCGGATGGACGAAGGCCGGCCCTCGGGCCGGCCTTCGTGCGTTGGTGGACCCTGTGAAGCTGGACTGGTCCTTGCCGTGGAGGGTCCCGGTTCGAGCGTAAGTATCTCTGTCGAGTATTCGGATTGAGAATAAGGTCAGCTGTTCTCTTGCTACGCTCGCCGCAACGGACCCGAGCCGTCGGAGCAGAAAGCAGGAGCCATGACCGTCACCCCCCTCACCCCCGTCGACACCGCGCCCCAGGACACCGCTGCCTGGCGGGCACTCAAGGCCGCAGCGGAGCAGCTGCGCCTGCTCCAGGTGAAGGACGGCTCCATCCCGGACCAGGAACACCACGGGCCTGCCGCGGTCCACGTTGCGGCGATCACCGCTGCCGTCCAGGAACTCGCCCCCCTGTTCCCCCACGACGCCGACTACCTCGTCCGCACCGTCGCCGCGTTCGAGGCGTGGCAGGAGTGCGGGTTCGCCGTTCCCGACTTCCTCGAGCCGCTGCTGGCCTTCCAGCCCCAGGAGCACCGGATCGACGGCCTGCAGCACCTCGTCGTCTTCCCCATGTACACGCAGAACGGCAGCACCAGCAGGCTCGTCGAAGCCGTACTCGTCGAGGTCCTCTGGCCCGAGTTCATCGCCGACCTCGAAGCCGGTGACTACTCGAACGCACTCTTCCTGCCCATCCGCTTCCTCGATTTCACCGAGGGCTACAACACGAACTCTGCGGTGCTCTTCCCCGAGACGGTCGCGGTCAGCTCGACGCCGACCTTCACCTGGGGCGCGATCTTCGCCGACCGGGAAGCAGCCCGGTTCCGCCGGGTGGTCCGCGCCGCCGCGGAGGTCACGCGTCTCGATCTACCGGAGGAGGCGCTCGAGCTCCTCCAGGACCAGGGACTCACGGAGAGGACCTTCGTCCTGTGGGACCTGATCCACGACCGCACGCACATGCGCGGAGACCTGCCCTTCGATCCGTTCATGATCAAGCAGCGCATGCCGTACTTCCTCTACTCCCTCGAGGAACTCCGGTGCGACCTCACGGCCTTCCGGGAGTCGGTCAGGATCGCGAAGGACGACGGCGCATCACCCGAGGCACGCAAGCATGCCAGGCTCGTCCAGTATGCCGTCATCTTCGATCGAATCTTCCGCTTCAGCATCACCGGGACCCGCGTGCGCAACTACGACGGCCTCGGCGGCCAGCTGCTCTTCGCCTGGATGCACCAGCACCGCGTCCTCCACTGGACCGACACGAAGCTGACGATCGACTGGGACGAGGCGGCC
>JASLAA010000161.1 GCA_030147325.1 Arthrobacter sp.
GGCTGAGGCGACGGGTTCCGGTGGGGTGGGGGAGTGTCATGGCGGGTCCTCTCCGTCGAGGTGGTGGTGCCGGGGATGCGTTGGTGAATCGTGTCACCAGGAGCAAGGAAAGTACATCCCCACCGCGCCTCCACGTCAAGGTCTGCCCCGGAACGGCCGGATTCCTTGAAGGGTGCCGGTCCCGGTGATAGAGCTTGGGGGAGCGTTGCCGTCCCCAGGGAGGCAGCGGCCGACCGCACCCGACTCGAGGAGACACCATGGCAACGCCCGACGACGAAGAGCGCACCCTCAGCGAGTGGAGCCGGACGCTCACCCAGGCCCTGCAGATCCTCGACCTCGAGGTGGACCACCCCCGGATCGTGGAGCTCGCCGAGCGGTCCTCGAGCCACGTCTCGCCCCACGCAGGAGCGATCAGCGCCTTTCTGGTGGGCTATGCCGCGGGGACGGTCACCACGGACGGTCGCGACGAGACGAGCGCAGCTGTCGAGAAGGCCGTGAAGACCGTACTGACGGTGGTCCGCAAGGACGAGGAGACGAACGAGCAGGCAGGCTGGACCGGCTCGGCTCAGTAGCGGAGCGTCTCACGAGGCCGTCACCGGGGTCCGCGGCCGGGCCGCGGACAGGCGCGTGAGCGTCCACATCAGCACCGTCCCGACCAACACCGCTGCAGCGAGCCCGAGACCGGAGTAGCCGAGCAGGACGAGCGCGGGGCCCGCCAAGGCGCCGCCCGTCGCTCCGGCGAGGTTCATGACGAGGTCCGAGGAGCCCTGCACGGAGGCGCGCTCGGTGATGCCGACCGCTCCGGCGAGCAGGGCGGAAGCCGAGACGAGGCAGGCCGACCAGCCGAGGCCCAGCAGCACCAGGCTCACCGTGACCCAGGCCTCCGAGTCCGCACCCCGCCAGGCGACCAGGAGCGCCGCGATCAGCAGCACCTGCCCGATCAGGATCCCCCGTGTGCTCCCGGCTCGGTCGGCGGCCCACCCGAAGACCGGTGACAGCGCGTACATTCCGGCCACGTGCAGGCTGATGGTCAGTCCCACCACCGTCAGCCCGGCGCCGTGGTCGTGGAGGTGGACCGGTGTCATGGACATGAGCGACACCATCGCTGCGTGGCTGACCGCGATGCTCACCACCGCGTAGCGGGCAGCAGGATTCCCCGCGAGGATCGTGAGCCCGCCCCGCTTCTCCGGCGCGGGGCTGTCCGCCCGGCGTTCGCTGCCCTGCCGTCGCAGCGCCGTGAGGAGCGGATCCGGGCGCAGTCCCAGCGAGTACACGGCGGCCGCGCCGAACTGCGCCACGGCGGAGAACACGAAGCCCCCGCTGAGCGGCGGGATGCCGAGCACCCCTGCGACGGCCTCACCCGGTTCGAAGAGATTGGGGCCGAGGACCGCCCCGATGGTGGTGGACCAGACGACGACGGCGAGGCTGCGGCCGCGCGTCTGCTCGGTGGCGAGATCCGTGGCGGCGAAGCGGGCCTGCAGTCCCGTGGCCGACCCGGCTCCGAGGAGGACCAGCGCGACGAGCAGCAGGGGGAAGAAGGACAGGGATGCCGCCGCGATGGCGAGCAGGGCGCCGGCTCCGGCGATGACGGCGCCGAGCGACAGCGAGACGCGTCGTCCGCTGCGCTGGGCCAGCGCAGCGAGGGGCAGTGCTGCCGCTGCGGCCCCCAGCGTCGCCATGGTCGCAGCCATTCCGGACCACGCGCTGGAGCCCGAGGTCTCGGCCGCGAGCAGGGCGCCGAGTGAGAGGGTCGCGCCCGCGCCGACTCCTCCGAGTACCTGGGCGACGACGAGGATCCGGATGACCCGGCGCTGCTGTTCCCGCTGCGTGTCCTGCTCCTGCTCCACGGTTCAGCTCCTCCTGGTCGGGACCGGAGCAGTCTATCGGCGGGGTGCCGGGAACAGGGGAAGGGCCACCGTTCTCCCTGGGGAGCCCGGTGGCCCTGCGATCCGGCCGTCCGGCGTCAGGCGTTCGCCGCCTCCGCTTCCTTCGCAGGCGCGTCGGTCCGTGCGGTCGGGAACCCGTCCGCCTCGGCATCGGGCTGGGCGGTCGCTGCGGAGTCGTACTGCGACGGCGCCGTGTGGGTGCTCGGCTCGAAGCGGACGATGATCTGCTTCGAGACCGGCGTGTTGCTGCCTTCGGCCACCTCCTCGAGGGGTACCAGCACGTTGGCCTCCGGGTAGTAGGCTGCTGCGCACCCGCGGGCGGTCGGGTAGGAGACCACCCGGAAGGCGCGCAGCACGCGCAGCACGCCGTCGTCGTACACGCCGTGGATGTCGACGTTCTGGCCGTCCTTCAGGCCGAGCTCCGCGATGTCCTCGGGATTGATGAACACCACGTGACGGCCCTTCTTGATCCCGCGGTAGCGATCGTTGTAGCCGTAGATGGTGGTGTTCCACTGATCGTGTGAGCGCAGCGACTGCAGGATCAGCGTGCCTTCGGGACGCTCGAGGTACTCGAGGTCGTTGACAGTGAGGACCGCCTTGCCGGTAGGGGTGTTGAAGGTGCGGGAGTCCCGGGGGCCGTTCGGCAGAATGAAGCCACCGTCCCGGCGGATCTTCGTGTTGTAGTCCTCGCAGCCCTCGACCACGTGCGAGATGTGCTCGCGGATGAGGTCGTAGTCCTTCTCGAACCCTTCCCAGTCGGCATCGATCCTGCCGTCGATCGTCGCCCGGGCGAGCCTGCTGACGATCGACGGTTCGGACAGCAGATTCTCGGAGACCGGCTCGACGCTGCCCCAGGAGGGGTGGACGGCGCAGACGGTGTCCTCGACGGAGACGAACTGCACGCCCGTGGCCTGGCGGTCGATCTCCGTCCGCCCCTTGCAGGGCAGGATGAGCGCTTCCTTGCCCGTCACCAGGTGGGAGCGGTTGAGCTTGATCGAGATCTGCACCGTCATGTCGGTGTTCTCGAACGCCTGCTCGGCGACGTGGGTGTCGGAGATCGCCGAGACCAGGTTCCCTCCCAGCGCCACGAAGGCCTTCACCTCGCCGTCGCGCATGCGGCGGATGGTCTCGACGGCGTCGGCGCCGTGCTCG
>JASLAA010000049.1 GCA_030147325.1 Arthrobacter sp.
TCGCCGAGCGCGGTCGTGCTCTCTACGACTCGTTGTCCAGTGCGGATCCGGCCCGGAACGCCCTGGCGCTCGAGGCTGCCCGCATTGCCGACCGCCTTGACGAGCTCGATCGTGTCATCCGCGGCGAGGGCGTTCTGGAGCTGATGAAGTTCAAGCTCGACAACACGGAGACCGTGGTCGAGGTCAGTTTCCAGAACGTGCTCGCCGAGGCTCGTCAGCAAGCGACGGCACTGTCCGGCCTGCTGAAGACGCTCGACGCCGGCGCGGCCGCCGCTGCACCCGCGGTCCCGCAATCCACGGGTCTCGACCGCCTTGATGAGTTGCGCGCCCGGAGACAGGTTGGCGGAGCGTGACCGCCGTCCTCGAAGGCCCCCGGGTAGGCAACCAGAAGCCCCAGTGGTGCTACGCCCCCGCCCCCGAGGGCTATACATCCTACGACGCCGAGGACGCGGTCTTCTTCGCCGGTGAGTACGGCCTGACCGCCGATCAGTGGCAGGCGACGACCTGTGAGGCGTGGATGCGCCGCGACTCGACGACGGGCCGCTGGCTCGCGGGCACGTGGGCGATCACGGTCAGCCGGCAGAACGGTAAGAACGCGGTTCTGGAGATCTTCGAGCTGTACGGCATGACCCAGCTTGAGTTGAAGTTTCTTCACACCGCGCACGAGGTGAAGACCGCCCGCAAGGCGTTCATCCGACTCAAGTACTTCTTCGGCGAGAAGCGTGACGACCCCAACGCCAACTTCCCGGACCTCAACGCGCTCGTGCAGGAGGTCCGTAACACCAACGGGCAGGAAGCGATAGTCCTGAAGAACGGGGGCAGCGTCGAGTTCATCGCGCGCTCCAAGGGATCCGGTCGTGGATTCACCGTCGACGTCCTCGTGCTCGACGAGGCCCAGGACCTGCAGGACACCGAGCTCGAGGCCCTGAAGCCCACCACCTCGGCCGCCCCGAAGGGCGACCCGCTGACGATCTACATGGGAACCCCGCCCAAGGTCGCCGGCCCCCTCGGTGAGCCCTTCGTCCGTGTGCGCGACAACGCCCACGCCCGGAAGTCCGACCGCATCTCGTGGGTCGAGTTCGGCGCCAAGGGCGACCTCGACACGATGAGCCTGGCCGAGCTGGAGGAGTTCGTCCGTAACCCGGTGAACTGGGCCGACGCGAACCCGGCATGGGGTACCCGCATCGTCGAGCAGACCATCCTCGATGAGCTCAACGACTTCAGCGCGCACTCCT
This sequence comes from Arthrobacter sp., assembly GCA_030147325.1. Classification (GTDB taxonomy): domain Bacteria; phylum Actinomycetota; class Actinomycetes; order Actinomycetales; family Micrococcaceae; genus Arthrobacter_D. The sequence continues at coordinate 1,236 of JASLAA010000049.1, forward strand.
TCGCCCGTGAGCGACTGAATATGTGGCCGTCCGCCGGCGGCGTCACCGCGGCGATCCAGCTCAAGGCGTGGAGTGCTCTCGCCCTCCAGCTCGGCGGCCCGGAGGATGATCTGCCGACGCTGGAGGAGTTCGAGACATGGCCCGTGCTGTCCTACGGTCTCGACATGACCCCGGACCGGAAGAAGGTGACGATCGCCGTCGCTGTGGACTCCCCCGACACCGGCCCGATCCACCTTGAGATTGCGATCGACACGCCCTTCGACGAGCAGGGCACGAGCGCACTGGTCGAGTGGCTGTGGCAGCGAGCCAAGCGCCGGATCCCGATCGTGATCGACAGTTTCAGCCCCGCGAAGACGATTGAGCCGCACCTGAAGCGGAAGAAGATGAAGGTCTACCTGCTCGGCTCGAATGAGTTCATGCAGGCCTGCGGGAACCTCTACGACGCCGTGATGAAGGACCGTTCGATCACCCATGGCGACCAGGAGCACCTCGACGAGAGCATCAAGGGAACCTACAAGGAGTTCATCGGAAATCCTGATCTGGGGCTGTTCAAGTGGAACCGGGTGAGCCTCGACGCGGACCTAGGCCCTATCATTGCAGTAACGTGTGCCCATTTTGGCGCGATCAAGTTCGCCCGCCGCCGTACCGCCGCCGACAGTAATGCGTCACGGTCAGCTATTGTGTTCTAGGAGGAGAGTGGTATGGCCGACGTGAATCGCGAGCTGACCGAAGAAGAGTCCAAGGCGTTCAGCCGGATGCTGCAGACCATCCGCACCAAGCGCCAGCGCAACCTGCTGCGTTCGTCGTACCACGATGCCAACAAGCGCCTCGACAAGATGGGCTTCAGCATCCCGCCCCACATGCAGGACTTCGCGTCTGCTCTCGGGTGGCCGAACAAGGCCGTGAAGGTCCCGGCCCGGCGTTGGAAGCCCGAGGGATTCACTCTCGCCCGGCCTTCGAATCTCCTTGGCCAGGTCGAGGAGGTCATGCACCAGCCGCACATCGTGAGCCTGGAGATCCAGGCCGCCGAGGCGAGCATGGAGCACTCGACGTCGTTCATCTTCGTCTCCCCCGGTGACACCGACGCGGGCGAGCCCAAGGTCATCGTGACCGCCCGGACCGCGCTGGAGGCGACCTGCGAGGTTGACGGCCGCACTTTCCGCACGACCGCCGCGCTGGAACTGATCAGCCGGCAGAAGTTCCTGCTCTACGTTCCGGGCAAGACGCTCCGTCTGGAGATGGGTGAGCGTCAGTACCGCGTGACCGCCGAGTACCGAGGCATCGGTGACCTCGTGATGTGCACCCCGTACGTCTGGGGTCGTAGCCTCGAGCGCCCGTTCGGCTACAGCCGGATCAGCCGCCCCCTGATGGGCTTCACCGACCAGGGCATTCGTACGATGCTGCGGCAGGAAGTCAACGCGGAGTTCTACGGCGCCCCTCAGCGCGCCCTGATGGGCGCTGACGAGGCCCATTTCCGTGACGCCAAGGGCAAGCGCATCACCCCCCTCGACGCGCTCATCGGCGGCGTGTGGGCCCTCCCGGACACCCGGGATGATGAGACCGGCGATCTGGTCCGGCCCGAGCTCAAGCAGCTCGTCCAGGCGACCATGCAGCCCCACGGCGACATGCTCCGGACGATCGCCATGCAGGTGTCGTCCGAGACGAGCATCCCGGTCGGCTACCTCGGCGTCATCCACGACAATCCGTCGTCGGCCGACGCCATCCGCGCTTCCGAGTCGGACCTCGTGTCCGTGATCGAGGCTGAGCTGCCGAACTATGGCGCGTCCCGCGCGCAGGTAGCCCGCCACGTCGCCGCGGTCCTCAGCGATGAGTGGACGGCGTCCATGGAGGTGGAGCTGCGGAACCTGCAGGCCCAGTTCCGGGATCCCGGTACGGCTACGACCGCGCAGCAGGCCGACGCGGGCCTGAAGTACACCCAGGCGTTCCCGATGGGCGATCCCGAGGTGGCGATGAAGCGTTTCGGCCTGACCCGCCAGGAGATCGAGCAGAACCTCGCGTACATGAAGAAGACCGGCGCCGTGCAGACCGTGATGGACGCCCTTCGCGCCGCACAGCCGCCCCAGCAGGCCGAGCCGCGTCCGGGCCAGCCCGCGATCGTCGGAACAGTAGATGCCCAGTAGGAACGCCATCGAGGGGTTCCGCGAGGGCAACAGTCGGCTTACCGCGCTGGTAGAGGCCGATCTGGAGCGCTACTTCCGGACTCTCGACACCACGAACCCTCCTGCCGTCCGTGACGCGCTGCTCGCCTACGTCCCGGTGCTCGTCGCCGCGTACGGAGAGGTCGCGCAGCAGCTCGCGCTGGAGTGGTACGACCTCATGCGGTTCGATGCCGGAGATGCAGGAGCTTTCCGTGCGATCGCGCCTCCCCTGCCGGACTTGACGCCAGCGGTCGAGGGGAATATCCGGTACGCCGCGGGCCACCTGTTCAAGGGCAACCCCGATCAGGCCCTCAGTGACATCCAGACG
>JASLAA010000111.1 GCA_030147325.1 Arthrobacter sp.
TCGGCCTCCAGCCACTGCGCGAGCCTCTCGGCGTACGGCGACTGCAGGCCGGATTCCTCGAGCGCGAAGTGCAGGGCCTGGAAGCGCTCCGGGTTGAAGGCGCGGTCGTAGTACAGCTTGGACGCGCTCCACGCGTCTCCCGTGCCGGGGTCCCGCGCGGGGTCGGACGCCGCCTCGAACGCCTCCACGGCGACGCGGTGCGCCATGATGTGGTCGGGGTGCGGGTAGCCGCCGTTCTCGTCGTAGCTGATGATCACGTGCGGACGGAACTCCCTCACGAGCTTCACGAGCGGCGCGGCCGCATGCTCGAGGGGCTGGAGCGCGAAACAGCCGAAGGGCAGGTCCGGGAGCGGGTCGCCCTCGGGCAGGCCGGAGTCCGTGAAGCCGAGCCACCGCTGCTGCACGCCGAGCTCGGCGACGGCACGGTCCATCTCGATCCGGCGCAGGCCGGGGAGGTCGCGCTTGCCGTGGGGGTCGTCATCCATCGCCGCATTCAGGATGTCGCCGCGTTCGCCTCCGGTGCAGGTCGCGACCATCACCTCGGCTCCCGCCGCGACATAGGATGCCATCGTGGCGGCACCCTTGCTCGATTCGTCGTCCGGGTGGGCGTGGACCGCGAGGAGGCGGAAGCCCTCACGCGACACGCGGGGATGATCCTGGCTTGGCAACACGTGCTCCTGGCTCTTCGGGGGGAGCGGCCGGACATGGGCCGCCCGGGGCGGACGGTAAAATGGGAGCGTGAGCTCCGCCTATACGCCAACACCAAGAGTAGCCAATCGGTACGGCACCCCAAAGCCGAGGCAACCGATGGGTCGCATCCGGATGCTGGTCATCGCCGTCCTCCTCGCCGCAGTCGCAGCTGCAGGTGCCGTGGCCCTCACCACGGGCAGCCCCGAGGTCTCCTCGAAGGACGTCGGGTTCTCCCTCACCGATGACGGCCGGGCCGGCGTCGATTTCGAGCTCACCAAGGACCGCTCGGCCACGGCCCAGTGCGCCGTACAGGTGCTGAGCGAGAACTACGCGGTGGTCGGCTGGAAGGTCGTCACGGTTGGCCCGAACGGCGCCGACGAGGGCGTCAACGACGGCGACACCACGGCGCACCGCACGGAAGTCCGCACCGATTCCCCTGCCGTCTCCGGCGGGGTGAACGCCTGCTGGATCGTCGGGGACTGACCGGGCCGGGCGGGCTCCTTGGGTTCTGGCGCCCGCCGCTCTAGAATGAACGGATACGTATCGCCCCGCTTCACCGGCGTACCGGCAAACCGGTCCCATGAGGCGGGGTGTTTTCTTGCCGAGGTGGTGGTGACCCGACGCCCCGGCAGGTGACCAAGTGCCTCCATCGAACCGGATGGTGGCCGTACCTAAGGAGTAATCCCGTGTCCACGAACAGCGCACCCGTCGCCTGGCTCACGCAGGAGTCCTACAACCGGCTCAAGAGCGAGCTGGAACACCTCTCCGGCCCGGGCCGTACCGAGATCGTCGCCCGCATCGAGCAGGCACGCTCCGAGGGCGACCTCAAGGAGAACGGTGGCTACCACGCGGCCAAGGAGGAGCAGGGCAAGGCCGAGGCCCGGATCCGCCAGCTCACCCACCTGCTGGAGAACGCCCACGTGGGCGAGGCGCCTGCGGACAACGGGGTCGTCGAACCCGGCATGATGGTGTCCGCCAAGATCGCGGGCGACGTCGAGAACTTCCTGCTCGGCAGCCGTGAGGTGGCCGGCGACACCGACATCGACGTCTACAGCGAGAAGTCTCCGCTCGGCGCGGCGATCCAGGGCAAGCAGGCGGGCGACGTCGTCACCTACTCGGCACCCAACGGCAAGCAGATCACCGTCGAGATCATCTCGGCCACGCCCTACGCGGGCTGAGGCTTCCAGCAGGTCGAACCGGCTACGAGCCGGCCGAGAAGCGGTCCGTCCCCTCCGGGACGGGCCGCTTCCGCTTGAGCAGGAAAGCGGCGAGGATCCCGCCGAGCGCCCCGAAGAGATGTGCCTGCCAGGAGATGTTCGATCCCACCGTGGGCAGGACCCCCCACAGGATGGATCCGTAGGCGCCGAACAGGACCACGGCGAGGACGATCTGCTTCCAGTCACGGTTGTAGAAGCCACGGGTGACCAGGTAGGTGAACAGGCCGAAGACCACACCCGATGCTCCGATGGTCAGCCCTCCCCCGAAGATCCAGGTCCCGACGCCGGAGGTGAGCCAGCTGGTACCGACCGCCAGGGCGAACCGTCGTGCTCCCTCGAGGAACACGAGGAACCCCAGGACCAGCAGCGGGAAGGTGTTGCCGGCCAGGTGCTCGACCCCGCCGTGCAGCAGCGGCGCGAAGAGGACGCCGTCGAGCCCGTCCGCCTGGCGCGGCGCGATCCCGAGGTTCCGCACGAGCGCGTTCCCGAGGAGGACATCGAGCAGGAACACGGCCCACAGCACGGCCACCAGCCCGACGACGGTGACCAGCCCGGTTCGGGCCCGGTGTGCGAGGAGTCCCATGGTTCAGCCCTGGATGACGACCGGCTGGAAGCCCTCCGCGCGCAGGTTGCTCAGGACCTGCTCGCAGTGCTCGTCGCCCTTGGTCTCCATGTTGATGGTGATCGCCACGTCTCCCATGCTGATGGATCCGCCCACCCTGGTGTGATCCACACCGGTGACGTTGGCGTCGGACTCCGCGATGATGCGCGAGATCGTCGCGAGGGACCCCGGGCGGTCGTCGAGCAGCATGCGGACCACGAGGAAGCGTCCGGCGGCCGCGAGACCACGCTGGATGACCTTCAGCATCAGCATCGGGTCGATGTTGCCGCCCGACAGGACCACGACGGTATTGCCCGGCTGCGCGCCGTCCTGGGTGAGCGTGCCGTCCAGGAGGGCGGCGACGCCGACGGCGCCTGCGGGCTCCACGACCATCTTGGAGCGTTCGAGCAGGAAGATCAGCGCCCGCGCGAGCGAGTCCTCGCTCACGGTCACGACGTCGTCCACGAGCTCGCGGATGATCGAGAACGGAAGCTGGCCCGGGCGTCCGACGGCGATCCCGTCCGCGATCGTCGAGACCTTGGTCAGCGGTACGAGCGCATCCGCGGCGAGGGACGGCGGATAGGCGGCCGCGTTCTCGGCCTGGACACCGATGATCCGGATCTCGCGACCGAGTTCCTTCGCGCGGGCCTTGACCGCCACGGCGACACCGGCGAGCAGCCCACCACCGCCGACCCCCATGAGGATCGTGTCGACGTCCGGCACCTGCTCGAGGATCTCGAGCCCGACGGTCCCCTGTCCCGCGACGACGTCGACGTTGTCGAAGGGGTGGACGAACACGGCCCCCGTCTCGTCCGCGTACTTCTTCGCCTCGGCGAGGGCCTCGTCGACGTTGTGGCCGTGCAGTACCACCTCGGCCCCGTGTCCGCGGGTCGCGGCGAGCTTGGGCAGAGCCACCCCGAGGGGCATGTAGATGCGCGCCGAGATGCCCAGGCGGGCAGCGGCGACGGCCACTCCCTGCGCGTGGTTGCCTGCGGAGGCGGCCACCACCCCGCCGGCACGTTCGGCCGCGGACAGCTTGGCCATCCGGTTGTAGGCCCCTCGGACCTTGAAGGACCCGGCACGCTGGAGGTTCTCGCACTTGAAGGACACCGTGGACCCCGTCAGCCGGCCCAGGGCTCGGGACTGCTCGATCGGTGTACGGGCGACCACCCCCTCGAGCAGGCGGTGTGCGGCTTCGACGTCGGCGAGGGTCACCGGAAGGCCCGGCGCTGCGACTGCGGTCGGCGCCGTCCCGGCAGCGTCGGGAGTGGCGGGGAGCCCGGCGGGGACCGGGCCGGAGAGGGTTTCGGAAGTGGTGTCCGCGGGGTTTCCGGGGACTGCCACGGTCTGTTCTGTCACTGGGAGGTCTCTTCCTGGAGGGCTGGCGCCGGCGGGGCGGCGTGGGGTTCCGGGGTGCTGGCCGGCGGGGGCGGGGGCTCGTGCCCCGCCGTCGCCGGCCTGCTAATCCCGGAGCCCGTTCCGGGCCGGCGCTCGTGCGCGACCTCCGGATCGTACTCCCAGGCACGGTGGGCGATGTAGCGCACGGAGGTATTGAGGACCGCCAGCAGCGGAACGGAGAACAGTGCACCGGGAATGCCGGCCACCAGTGTTCCGCCGGCCACCGCGAGCACGACGGCGAGCGGGTGCAGGGCGACGGCGGGTCCCATGATGAGTGGCTGGAGCACATGGCCCTCGAGCTGCTGTACCAGCAGGACGATGGCGAGCATCACCAGCGCGTTGACCCAGCCGTTGGCGACGAGCGCGAGGAGGACGGCGACCGATCCCGTGGCGAGCGCGCCGACGATGGGGATGAAGGAGCCGAGGAAGACCAGGACGCCGAGCGGCAGGGCGAGCGGCACACCGATGATGGCCGCACCCACCCCGATTCCGATGGCGTCCACGGCTGCTACCAGCATCTGGACCCTGACGTAGCTGGCCATGGACATCCAGCCCCTGCGGCCTGCGCCGTCGACGGCCGCTCGCGCCCGGAGGGGCGCCAGGCCCACGACGAACCGCCAGATACGGCCGCCGTCGAGCAGGAAGAAGATCAGTGCGAAGACGGTCAGCAGGGTGCCTGCAGCGACGTGGCCCGCGGTCGAGCCGAAGGACAGGGCGCCGCTGAGGATCGATGCACTGTTGTTCTGGAGCGCGTCACCGAGGTCCCGCAGGTACTCGTCGATCTGTGTCGCGGTGAGTTGCAGGGGTCCCTGTGACAGCCAGTCCAGCAGCTGCTGGACCCCCTCGCGCGCCTCGCCCCACAGGCTTCCCAGCCCGAGGGCGAGCTGACTCCCCACCAGCAGGAGAGCGGCGGAGATGAGCCCGAAGAACCCGACGAGCGTGACGGCCACGGCTGCACCGTTCGGCAGGCGCCGTCGGCGCAGGGCGTTCTTCAGTGGCATCAGCAGGGCTGCGACCAGCCCCGCGACCATGAGCGGGATGATCAGCAGGGACACCCGACTGAGCAGGTACACCAGCGCACCGCCGACGACGATGACGAGCCCGAGCCGCCAGGACCAGGACGCCGCCACGCGGAGGGCGAAGGGCACATCCGTGCGGTCGTCGGTCCGCAGGGGTGGGCGCGCTCCGGCGGGCTGTTCGGGCAGCGGATCCGGCAGCGCCGCCGCACCCCGGCTCACGGCACGCTGGAGCGCGCGCTGTGGTTTCGCTCCGGGGAGACGCTGCATGGGCCAATCCTTCCACAGAAGGCTTCGCGTCCCCCGATCAGAGACGCGGGATGATGCCCCACGACGCGGAGAAGGACCCTGCCGGTTCGAGCCAGCGGAGGCCCTCGCCGGAGTTGAAGGCGTCCGCCGGTGCCGTCATCGGCTCGATCGCCACGGCTTTGCTGACCCCCGGGTAGATCGTGCTGATGTACACGTGGGCATAGGCGAAGGCAGGGTCGGCCCAGAGGGTCACGTCCCGACCGTCCGGTGCGGACAGGACGTGCTCGTGGCGGCCGGCGACGGTCTCGAGGTCGGCGAAGGCGGCGTCGAACTCGATGTCGTCGATGCGCTGTCCCGAGCGCAGGTCGAACTGGCCGGTCACGGCCGCCCGGCCGGTGGGGATCGACCGCTCGTCGGTCTCGAACACGGTTCCCGCTCTCACGGTCAGGGTGAGGTCCTCGGTCCTCACGTCGGAGATCTTGAGATAGGGGTGGGCGCCGAGGGCGAACGGCGCCGGGTCCTGGGACAGGTTGGTGAGCTCCTGGGTCACGGTGAGCTGCTCGTCGGTGAGCTCGTAGGTGGCCCGGTGGAGCAGGTGGAAGGGGTAGCCGTGCTGCGGGAAGATCTCGGCCTCGAGGACCACGTGGGAGGGTCCCGTCTCGACCGCCTGGTAGCCCGTGTTGCGCAGGAGCCCGTGCGTGGCATTGCCCTTCGAGGGCTCCGTGATGTCGAGCCGCTGCTCGGAGCCGTGCAGCGTCCAGCGGCCACCGGCAACCCGGTTGGGCCACGGTGCCAGCAGGATGCCGCCTCCACCGGCGGGGATGGCGTCGTCGCCCCAGGTCTCGGTCAGCGCGATGCCGTCGTACTCGTAGGACCGGAGGGCCGCAGCGAGGCTGGCGACGACGACGGTCGCACCGCCGGCCGTGAGGGTGTGGTTCGTACCGCTTGCCAGTCGTGGTCGGGCTGGAGTCATGAGGCGATGCTACCGCCGACGGTCGCGCCGTCACCGACCATGAAAGGAGGTGGCGGGAGTTGCTGTGATAGTTTTTGTTCGATTCCGTCCGAACTCGTTCGGAACGATCGGAACGAGCATTCGACGGCAGGAGGATCATGCTCGCAGTAGAGCGCCATGCCGCGATCCTGGAACGGCTCGTGCAGCAGTCTTCCGTCCGCGTGAGCGGCCTCGCCCTCGCACTCGGAGTGTCCGAGATGACGGTGCGCCGGGACATCGACATCCTCGGGGATCGCGGACTGCTGGTCCGCGTACACGGCGGAGCAGTCCGCGTCGGCGGGCTCAGCTCGGTGGAGCCGGGCTTCGATGTCAACCGCACCCGCAGCGGCGAGGCGAAGCGGCTGATCGCCGCCACCGCGGTGTCCCTCCTGGCTCCGGGGATGACGATCTCCGTCACGGGCGGCACCACGACCTTCGCCCTGGCCCCACTCCTGGCGCGGATCCCGGGACTCACCGTGATCACCAACTCCCTCCCCCTGGCCGACGAACTGCACCGGTTGCAGGCCGCGGGCCCGGCCGAGGGCGCGGCCCAGGTGCTGCTCTCGGGCGGGCAGCTCACTCCCTCGAAGGCGCTCGTCGGGCCCCTCGCCACGAGCACCATCTCGTCCCTGCGTGCGGAGGTGTGCTTCATGGGTGCGCACGGCGTGGATGCGGCCGCCGGGATCACGACGCCCAACCTCGCCGAAGCGGAGACCAACCGGGCCTTCACGCGAACGTGCGGCACGCTGGTCGTCCTCGCCGATGCCACCAAGCTCGGCGTCGTCAGTCTCGCCCGCGTCGTGCCGCTCGACGCCGCCGCGACGCTCGTGACCGACCAGGAGCCCGCCGGCGAGTACGCCGCGCTGACCCGCATCCTCCGAACCACCGTTCCCGACCCCCACCTGGAAGAGCTCCCATGACCACGATCACCCCCACTCGCCTGTCCGACGGGCGCGAGCTGATCTACTTCGACGCGCGGGCCGACAGCGTCGCGCTGCATCGCGACCGGACCGCCACGCACGATGCGCGTGATCTTCCTCCGCGCGGTCCGTCCGGCACGGCGCGCTACGACGCCCTGACCGGCGAATGGGTCGCGGTCGCCGCGCACCGGCAGTCCCGCACCCACCTGCCGCCCGCGGACCAGTGTCCCCTGTGCCCCACGACGGCAGCGAACCTGTCGGAGATCCCGGCGCCCGACTACGAGGTCGTGGTCTTCGAGAACCGCTTCTCCTCGTTCGGCCCGGACGTCGGCACACTGCCCGCCCGCCCGGGGTGGGGCACGACGTCGACGGCGTACGGGAGGTGTGAGGTGGTGGCGTTCGATTCCGCGCATGAGGGCTCCTTCGGCTCGCTCAGCCCCGAACGCGCCCGGACCGTGATCGACGCCTGGGCCCACCGCACCCAGGCGCTGTCCGCGATGCCCGGGATCAGGCAGGTCTTCTGCTTCGAGAACCGCGGTGCGGACATCGGCGTCACGCTGCTGCATCCCCACGGCCAGATCTACGCCTACCCCTTCATCCCGCCTCGCGCCGCGGTCCTCGCCGCCCGCGCCGCGGAGTTCCACGAGGCCTCCGGAGGGAAGCAGACGCTCATGGGGTCCACCCTCGCCTCGGAGCGGGCGTCCGGCGAGCGCATGGTGCTCGAGGGGCAGCACTTCAGCGCCTTCGTACCGTTCGCCGCGCGGTGGCCGCTCGAGGTCCACCTGGTCCCCCACCGCCAGGTCGCGGACCTCGCGGGCCTCACGAACGAGGAGCGCGACGAGCTCACCACGGTGTACCTCGACCTCCTCGGCCGGCTGGACGCGCTCTACCCCACGCCCACTCCCTATATCGCGGCGTGGCAGCAGGCGCCGATCGACGACGTCCTGCGGCCGGCCGGCTACCTGCACCTGCAGCTGACCTCACCCCGACGCGCGGCCGACAAGCTGAAGTTCCTCGCCGGCTCGGAAGCCGCCATGGGCGCCTTCATCAACGACACCACCCCGGAGAAGGTCGCGGAAGCCCTCCGCAGCATCACCCCGGCAGCCCGGAAGGACCACTCATGAGCTCCACCCCCCTCGACCTCGCAACAGCGTTCATCGAACGTTTCGGCACCGAGCCCGACGGCATCTGGTCCGCTCCGGGCCGCGTCAACGTCATCGGCGAACACACCGACTACAACGACGGCTTCGTCCTCCCGTTCGCCATCCGGCACGCGACGACCGTCGCGGCGGCCGCCAGGAGTGACCGCACGGTGCGGCTCGCGTCGACGTACGCGCCCGACGACGCCCCCGTCCTGGCCGACCTCGACGACCTCGAGGAGGGCAGCGTCCAGGGCTGGGCGGCGTATCCGCTGGGAGTCCTGTGGGCGATGGAACAGAGCGGTTACCGCTGCCCGGGCCTGGACCTCCTCGTGGATTCCTCCGTACCGGTGGGCGCTGGGCTGTCGTCCTCCGCAGCGCTCGAATGCTCCGTGGCCGTCGCCGCCGACGAACTCTCGCGGTCCGGCATCTCCCGGCGTGAGCTCGCCGCCATCGGGCAGCTCGCGGAGAACAGGATGGTCGGGGCCCCTACCGGCATCATGGACCAGTCGGCCTCCCTGCTGGGCGAGGAGGGTCACGCCGTCTTCCTCGACTGCCGCTCGGGGGAGTCCCGGCTCGTCCCCCTCGACCTCGAGGCCGCAGGACTGGAGCTCATGGTGATCGACACCAGGGTCAGCCACTCCCACGCCGGCGGAGGGTACTCCGAGCGCCGGCGCTCCTGCGAACTCGGCGCCGAGCTGATGGGTGTGCCCGCCCTGCGCGACCTCTCGGTGAAGGACCTGGCGGAGGCGGCAGGAGTACTCGATGAGGAGACCTTCCGCCGCGTGCGCCACATCGTCACCGAGAACGCGCGGGTGGAAGACGCCGTGGACGTCCTCACGAGGAAGGGACCAGCGGATCTCGGCTCCCTGCTCGTCGCCAGCCACGCCTCGATGCGCGACGATTTCGAGATCTCCTGCCCCGAACTCGACGCCGCCGTCGATGCCGCGCTCGACGCCGGCGCCCTCGGCGCACGCATGACAGGCGGTGGCTTCGGCGGCTCCGCGATCGCCCTCTGCCGGGTCGGGAACGTGCCGGCCATCCGGTCCGCCGTCGAGCAGGCGTTCTCCGCCGCGGGCTTCCGGGCACCGGTCATCTTCAGCGTCCTGCCCGGGGCGGGTGCGGCCCGCATCGCCTGAGGCTCCCGGCGCAGGCGGCCCTCCAGCCCCGCACTCGTCCGGACACACAGGAAGGGACCCGCAACCGAGGTTGCGGGTCCCTTCCTGCTGCGGCGTCCGCCGCAATCGGCGGTCCCGGACGGACCGCCCTGCTGAGTGCTAGTCGCTGCCGCGGATGATCGCGATGAGGCGAAGGATCTCGACGTAGAGCCAGATGAGGGTGACCGTGAGGCCGAAGGCCGCGGTCCAGGAGTACTTCTGGGGGGCACCCTGGCGGACTCCCTCGCTGATCGAGGTGAAGTCGATGATCAGCGAGAAGGCTGCGAGGCCGATGGCGAAGATGCCGATGACCAGACCGAAGGGGATGCCGTTCTCGAAGCCGAACATGCCGTCGGTTCCCGGGATGCCCGCGCTGCGGAGCCCGAACATGCCCTCCGTCGCGCCGAAGAGCATCAGACCGAGGTTCAGCAGCGAGAAGGCGGCGTAGCTGATGATGGCGATCATGAAGAACTTCATGGCCTTGGGGGTGGCACGCACCTTGCCGCTCTTGAAGAGAGCGAGGGTCACACCGAAGACCACGAGCGTGCCGAGCACGGCCTGCATGGCGATTCCGGGGAACTGGACCTCGAGGAACATGGTGATACCACCGACGAACAGCCCCTCGAGTCCGGCGTAGGCGAGGATCAACGCGGGGGACGGCTCACGCTTGAAGGCGTTGACGAGGCCGAGCACGAATCCGCCGAGCGCGCCGATGACCATCAGGGGCAGCGCGAGGCCCGGCAGGACGAACGCGGGGATGGCCGCGCCCACGAGCACGACGCCGATGCAGAGCAGCGTCTTGACGATGACATCGTCGAACGTCATGCGTCCCGTGTGCGAAGGGCCAGCGGATGGCTGGTTGTACATGTGCTCCAGCTGCTGCTGGTTCGCCATGGTCTGGCCCGCGTAGGTCGCGGTACCGAGTCCGGCCGCACCGTTACCTCGGGTAGCCGAACGGAAGTTCTTCCCGTTGAAAACCGGATTACCGCCAAGTGCCATTTTTAGTGAGTCCTCCAATAGGGGGCTGAATGTCCTGCAACCCTACCAATTCCAACGCCGGGGCCCGCGGATTGTTCCCGGCAGCGACCCGGGGCCACTCCCCCGCTGCCCGTAATTGCAACACCAAGGCGCCTTGGTAAAACATTCGTTACCGAATCGCTACCTCGGCGCGGGGCTTTTGCGAATTGACGAAACACGCCGCTAGTAACATGATCCCCACGTCCGTGACACTCGTCACAACTGTTGATCCCGATGGTTCGCCGTCGGCCCTGCCCCCACCGTGGAGGTTCCCATCTTGATCACCCTATCGACGCCTGCTCGGATCAGGAGATCCCTGATGCTGGTGCTCGGTCTCCTGGCCGTCGTGCTGCTCGGAGCTCCTGCAGCGCAGGCGTCCCCCCACCAGCCCGTCCAACAGTCCCCGACAGCCACTACCGTGCAGGCGCAACAGTTCGACAACCGCATCGGCGGCGTCCTCCGCGGTGTCGACGGCCCCATCGCCGACGTCACCGTCACGGCGACCGGCAACGGCTTCGAAGGCGAGACCACGTCCGGGCCCAACGGTGCCTGGAGCATCGGGGTGCCGGAGCAGGGCACGTACGAGGTGGCGGTCGACGAGGAGACCCTGCCCGACGGCATCGCGCTCGCGGAGGGGCAGGAGAACCCGCGCGAGGTCACCTTCGCCAACACCTCCAGCGCCACCACGCTGTTCCTCTTCGGTGAGGGCATCGTCTCGCAGCAGACCTCCTTTTTGGACACCCTCGCGGAACGGGCACTCGCGGGCTTCAGCTTCGGCCTGCTCCTCGCCCTGAGCGCCGTCGGTCTGTCCCTGATCTTCGGCACCACCGGACTCACCAACTTCGCCCACGGTGAGATGGTCACCGTCGGCGCGGTCCTCGCCTTCGCCTTCGCCGCCACAGGCCTCCCCATCGCCGTCGCGATCGTCCTCGCAGTACTCGGCGGAGGCCTCCTGGGTTACGTCCAGGACGCAGGGCTCTGGAAGCCCCTGCGGCGCCGCGGCACGGGGCTCGTACCGATGATGATCGTCAGCATCGGTTTCGCCCTCGCACTGCGCTACGTCATCCAGCTCTTCTTCGGGGGTGCTACCCAGCAGCTGCCCGGGTCGCAGAGCGAGATCATCGACCTCGGCTCGGTCTCC
>JASLAA010000136.1 GCA_030147325.1 Arthrobacter sp.
CCCGGCGTGCGCGACTTCGTGGACGACCCTGACTACTTGTCAAGTATCGGGTAGCATGAGTGTAGATTCCTTGTGGCGCGACGCCATGAGGGCCGACCGTCGCGCGATGCGGCGACCCACTGCAAGGAGCACACCCGATGAGCACTGCACCAACCGAAACCGTTCAGCCGACACCCGCTGACCCGGCACCCGCCCCGACCAACGACGGGGACAAGCTGGGAGAACCCGGGCTGAAGGCACTGCAGGCAGAGCGCGACGCTCGTGCCGCGGAAGAACGGCGGGCCAACGAACTCCAGGCCAAGCTGGACCAGATCGACCGGGACAAGCTCTCGGACATCGAGAAGGCCAAGCAGGAAGCCCAGGACAAGGCCACGGAAGCGGACAACCTGCGTCTCGAGAACGCCAAGCTGCGAGCGATCGCCAAGCACAGCATTCCCGAGGACTACCAGGACCTAGTCCACGGTACGGATGCAGATTCCTTCCTCGCCAGCGCAGCCAAGGTAGCGGCACTCGCCGCCAAGGCAGCAGGCGTACCGGACCCCACCCCCAAGCCGGATCCCATTCCGGACTCGGGCACGGGCAACAAGGACAAGGACAAGTCGGGCGGTTCCACGGCCGCCGGCCGGGACCTCTACAACAGCAAGCACTCCAAGAAGTAAGAGAGGGCAGTCATGCCGAACTACAGGACCGAGAGCGAATACGGCTCCGGAGACCAGTCCTGGATCGGGTCGCGCCACGCACTGGGCAACGCGCAGACCGCCATGGTCGACATCTCCGCATTCACGCGAGCCACCCACTACCCCGACGGCTACCTGCCCTCGGGAACCCCCGTTGCGAAGGTCACGGTGGACGGCGCGGATCGCCTCGTCCCCTACGACAGCACCGCGGGTACCACCACCGGCGCTGGCGTTCTCGCCGGCCACATCCTCTTCGATCAGGCCGTGAAGACGGACCAGGACTTCGCGGTCCCCCTCTTCGACCACGGCCGCGTCGTCGCGGAGTTCGTGCCCGGGGACTTCACGGCCCCCACCACCCCCGCCAAGCTGGCCAACACCAGCATCGTCTACAAGTAAGGGAGGGGCTGAACCATGGCACTGTGGACCGACCTCATCACGCCGGCGGAAGCCACCGGCTACATCCGGGCCGCGCTGGAGGACCTCGAGGTCAACCAGCCGAGCCTCAACCGCTACCTGCCGTCCGAGTACGTCGAGGACATCTCTGTCCGCTTCGTCCAGGGCCGCGCCGGTTTCGTCGCCGAAGCACGCTTCCGTGCCTACGACGCCGAGCCCGAGTTTGCCGGTAACCGGCAGGGCAAGCGCGTCACGATCGACCTGCCGGCCCTCGGCCAGCAGCGCGCGATCTCCGAGTACGACCAGCTCCGGAACCGCAACGCGAGCGACAACGCCATCCGCGACGCGATCCTTTCCGAGCTCCGCGCCGTCGCCCGTGCGATCTTCGACCGCATCGAGCGCCTCCGTGGAACGGTCATCAACACGGGCCGCGCGACCATCGACCAGTCGAACTTCTACTCGGACGACAACTTCGGTCGTCGCGCCGACCACGATTCCACCGCGGCAACGCTGTGGGATTCCGAGGGCACCGTGTCGCGTCTGGACACCATCGGGACGGCGATCGATCTCTACGCCGACTCGAACGATGGCACCCTTCCCGGCGTGATGCTCATGAGCCGCAAGGTCATGCGCTCCCTCGCCCGTGGTCGCGAGTTCTCGCTCGTCCTGGCAGACCAGACGGTCCGCCCCGGCGACCTGAACGCCATCACCACGCAGCTCGACCGCGAGGGCTTCCCGCAGTACGAGATCTACGACCGCTCGACCGCCGCGGGCCGTGTGCTCCCGGACGACAGCATCTTCTTCCTCCCCGCCCCTGTGGCGCCGGACGGAGAGTCGCAGCTCGGGAAGACCTACTGGGGCCGTACGCTGACCTCGCTGGACCCGAACTACGACATCGCTGCCGGCGAGCAGCCCGGTGTCGTGGCCGCGGCGTTCAAGCAGGAGCGCGTCCCGCACATCGCGGGCGTCGAGTCGGATGCCATCGCGCTTCCGGTCCTCGGCAACGCCGACCTGAGCCTCAAGCTCCGCGTCATCTAGTTCGGTCGGCCGGGGCGTCTCACGGCGCCCCGGCCGCCGTTCTTCCCTTCTGAGAGGACAGCACATGGCACGCAAACTTTCGGCCCACGTCGCCCTGACGCACGGCCTGGACCTGGTTCGTTTCGCCCCCGGAGACGACCTCCCCGAATGGGCCGAGGGGCTCGTCGGAGAGCACGCACTCGAGCCGGAGAAGACCAAGGTCGGTACCGCCGAGGTCGAAGTCACCGCAGACGATGACGACGAAGACGTCCTGGGTGAGCCCAGCGAGGTCGAGAAGGTAGTCTCTGAGGAGCAGGGCCTCGACTTCACGAAGCCCGCCCGTCGCGGCCCCGGCCGCCCCCGCAAGAGCTGAGGACACCATGGCAGGCCAGTATTCCACCCTTGCAGACTTCCGGAAGCACTGGCCTGCCCTGCCCGAGGATCAGTTCGACGCCGCCGAGCAGAAGCTCATCGAGGCTTCGATCGAGATCGCGGCCCTCTACCCCGACACGGATGAGCGCCTTCAGTCCGGATCCCTGAGCCCCGACACGGTGCGCTTGGTGGTCAACCGGATGGTGAAGCGGGCTCTGGACACTTCCCAGGAAGACCTGGCGGGCGTCACATCCGCTACGGCACAGACCGGGCCCTTCTCACAGACCCTGAACTTCTCCAATCCCGACGCCACGATGTACATCTCCAAGGCCGACAAGCGCCTGCTGGAGACCGGCCGGAACATACGCAAGGCGTGGACCATTCACCCGAACCCGGGGAGGTAGACGTGCTGGATCCCCTGGCTTTCCTGCCCGACCGATGGTTCTGTGATGTCACTGTTGAGCAGTCCGGTGGCAAGGACGAGCGGAACAACCCGCGGCCCCCTGAGACCTACACCTGGAAGCGCGTGCTCATCGGGGCGCGCAGCACCAGCGATCCCCTCGACTTCAGCGACCTCGTGGAGAATCGTGTCCTGATGTACGGGCACCGACCACCGGACTTCACGCCTTCCTCCACTGACGTCGTCGTCGTGCCCGAGGGAGAGCGCATGTCGGGCCGCTGGACGGTCCGTGGGCGGCCTGCAGAGTGGCCCTACGGTTGGGAACTCGTGCTTGACCGTGAGAACTCCACCACCGACCGCCCAGCGAGGCGAGCGGTATGACGC
>JASLAA010000220.1 GCA_030147325.1 Arthrobacter sp.
CCATCTGGCCAAAGGGTGCTACAAGGGTCAGGAGACCATCGCCCGCGTGCACAACCTCGGGCATCCGCCCCGCCGGCTGACCTTTTTGCACCTGGACGGCAGCCAGCACACCCTGCCCGCGACGGGCAGTGCCGTCGTCAGCGACGGCAGGACCGTGGGGCGGGTGACGTCGGTCGCGCACCACTACGAGATGGGTCCCATCGCCCTCGCTGTCCTCAAGCGGTCCGTCGACGCCTCGGTGGACCTCCTGGTGCAGGACGGCGACGAGATCTATGCCGCCGCCCAGGAGGTCATCGTGGCTCCCGATGCAGGTCAGGTCGTCGGGCGCAGCACCGGCTTCCTCCGGGCACCGCGATGAGCGATGGGAACGATGACGGAGTCCGCGCGGGCGCCGACGCGAGCCCGGCAGCCGATGGGACCGGCGATGCGGGCGCAGCCGCCGCGATCGCGCTGGCCCATGCACTCTTCGACGCCGCGCGTTCGGGTGATGCCGCCACACTGAGGCGGTATCTCGATGCAGGGGTCCCCTTCGCCCTGACCAACACGGCGGGGGACAGCCTGCTCATGCTCGCCGCCTACAACGGGCACCCGGCCATCGTGCGGGACCTCGTCGCCCGGGGCGCCGACGCCGACCAGGCCAATGATCGCGGGCAGACACCGCTCGCGGGAGCCGTCTTCAAGGGCCACACGGAGGTGGTGCGGCTCCTCGTCGGGGCAGGAGCCGACCCCGACGCCGGGACACCGTCCGCGCGGGCCGCGGCGGAGCTGTTCGGGCGGTCGGAGATCGTCGACCTGTTCCGGTAGTCCGCCCCGACCGCGCCCTCCTGGCGGCTGCTCGCAGGGACTACCGGCGGGCGGTGTCCGACGGTACGGGAGGGACGATCTGGTTCGATTCGGAACCGGCAGGGCCCATGGCGACGTCGGGCGTGACGGCGACGTCCTCCTCCATGCCTGCCGGACCGGTCATGACGGTCCGCGGAGCAGACGTCCTTCGTCCTCGACGCCTGCCCGCTCGTCCGTAGACGAGGTACATGGTCAACCCCATCAGGATCATGAGGAGAACGGTGTAGACGAAGGTGTTGGCGATCGCATTGACGTCCGCGCCGCCGTCCGTGTTCGCCTTGATCTGCAGTCCCAGGGGTTGGTACAGCGGATGCGCCAGGAAGACCGCGGTGTCGTAGTCGTCGAGCTGGCTGTTGAAGTTCAGGGCTGCGATCGCTGCCGCGGTCGGAAGGACGGCCGGCAGGAGGATCCGGCGGAAGGTGTACAGCGCTCCCGCTCCCATGAGGGTCGCTGCCTCCTCCATCGAATCGTTGACCGACATGAACGCGGCCTTGAGCATCCGAAGCGTGAACGGGATCTTCACGATGACGAAGGCGATCAGGAGGATGACGGTGGTGCCGCTCAGGACGGCGCCGCCCAGCAGGGGATTGGGCTCGTCGTAGGTCATGACCAGCCCGAGGGCGATCATGGCGGCCGGAAGGATCCAGGGTATGTGCAGCAGGTACTCGAAGGTCGCCGTGACCCTCGTGCGGTACTTCTGGATGATGCGGGCGACGAAGAGCAGGCCTCCGACCGTGATGATCGCCGCGAGCCCGCTGTAGACGATGCTGACGATGAAGGGCCGTAGCGCTGCGTCCTGCGAGAGCACGCGCGCGTAGTTCTCGAGAGTGAACCGCTCCGGTGCCAGGACGCCCGTGCTGATGGCTGCGCTGTCCATGAAGGAGTACAGCAGGATCAGGACCAGGGGTGAGATGTAGACGAGGAAGAGGAGGTAGGCGAGGACATGGACGACGACGTTCGCGACGGGGTTGCCGATGCGCTGCTTCTGGAGGGGCGCCGAGACCTTGGCGACCGAGTAGTACGTCCCGCCGCGCTCCAGCCTCGTCATGACCGCGAGCATCGCGATCGTCGCCAGTCCGAGGATCAGCGCGAGCAGCGCCGCGATGTCCCGGGAGCTCGTGGTGTTCGCGAACGTCAGGATCATGGGCGTGATGGTCTGGAACCCCTCGCCACCGAGGACCTGGGGAGCGCTGAGCGCGCCGAGGCCGGTCAGGAACGAGAGGATGGTGACCGCGAAGAGCGTCGGTTTGAGGACCGGGAGGACCACCCGGCGGAGCGTCGTCCAGTCGGACGCTCCCATGTTCCTCGCGGCCTCGATCGTCTGGAAGTCGACGTCACGGATCGCGTTACCGAGGAACAGGAGGTGGTTCGTCGTCGTCGCGAATGTCATGACGAAGAGCACCGCGAAGAACCCGCCGAACCATTGCCTGTCCAGGTCCGGGAAATAGCCGATCAGCACCTTGGTGACGATGCCATCCGCGCCGTAGATGAACTTGTAGCCCGCAGCGAGCACGATCCCGCCGAACAGGAACGTGGTCGCGTAGCCGAGCCAGAGCACGCGGGAGCCCCGGATGCGGAAGTACTGCGTCACCAGCACGACGAAGATGCCGACGACGTTCACGGTGACGGCGAGGACCACGGCGAGAAGGAAGCTGTTCGCCAGCGATTTCATCGCCCGGTCGGACGAGAGCAGCCGTTCTACGGCGCGACCGGTGAACCGGCCGTCGGGGAAGAACGTCTCGGCGAGCAGATTGAGATTCGGCCAGAGCAGGAACGCGGCACTGAACCAGGTGAGGATGAGCAGGGTCACCACGACCAGCGGTGACTTCAGCATGCGTGAACCGGTGCCGCGCCTCATGGGGTTCCCTGGTACTGCAGCACGTGCGCCGGGTCGATGTGGAGCTGGACGGCGTGGCCGACGTCCAGTGCGGGGAGGCCGGTCTCCTTGACCAGGACTTTGACGTCGGAGTCGTGGCTCCGCACGGTGTACCTGCTGTGCTGGCCGTGGTAGCTGCGGGACACTACCCGTCCCTGGAGCGTCGCCGGGCGACCGCCCGAGGCGGAGCGGGCGTCGTGTCGGTCGATGGCGCCGTGCGCGTCGAGGGAGGGCTTCTCCACCCGCAGGTAGGAGAGCTGTGCGGGGTCGAGTGCACCACCGGAGGCGGAACCGAGGTGGGAGATGAACTCCGGGCCGAGCTTCGAGCTGTCGCCGATGAAGTTGCAGACGAACTCGGTGGCCGAGCGTTCGTAGATCTCCTGCGGCGTCCCGACCTGCTCGACCACCCCCTTGTTGAAGACCGCTATCCGGTCACTCATGGTCAGCGCTTCGTCCTGGTCATGGGTGACGTAGACCGTGGTGATCCCGGATCGGACCTGAAGTTCCTTCAACTCGACCCGCAACTGCTGGCGGAGCTTGGCATCCAGG
>JASLAA010000180.1 GCA_030147325.1 Arthrobacter sp.
GGACGAGTCGATGATGAACAGCCCGGCGACCATCATGCCGATACCCAGCCAGGCCAGAAGCGGCCGAGTCCGGGCGGCGAGCCGGGTGCACAGCGGCGCGGCGCAGGCCAGGGCCGCGCCGGCGCCGAGTTCCCAGGCGCGCGAGAACGTGGAGAAGTACGCGCGGGTGGGCAGGGCCTGCGTCTCCCACAGCGCCCAACCGAGGGAGGTGAGGGAGATCAGGCCGATCACCACGCCCGCGCCCAGCCGCGCCCGACGGCGGCGATCACCACTGCCCCGTGTCACGAGAACCAGCACAAGGAGCATGACGGCCGGCCAGATGAAGTAGAACTGCTCCTCGACGGACAGGGACCAGAAGTGCTGCAGGGGCGAGACGGGGACGTTGACGCGGAAGTAGTTGGTGTCGGTGGCCGCGAAGCGCCAGTTCGCGCCGAACAGGGCGGCGGCAGCGCCGTCCTTCGCCGCCTCCACGAAGCGGGGCGGTTGGAAGATCGCGAAGGCGCCGAGAAGAGTGGCGAGGATCGCGGCGGTGGAGGCCGGGAGGATGCGTTTGATGCGCCGACGGTAGAACGCCCCGAAGGATATCCGGCCGGTCTGCTCGTACTCCCCGAGGAGCAGCCCCGTGATGAGGAACCCGGAGATGACGAAGAAGATGTCCACGCCGATGAAGCCGCCGTTCGGCCACCCGATCAGATGGTCCAGCACCACGACCACCACCACCAGGGCACGCAGGCCCTGGATGTCCGGCCGTTTGCGCGTTGCGTCAACCCCTGCCTTCCCGCGCGAACTCCCGCGGCCGTGCGTGGAAGGGAACGCGGAGCGCATGGATGCCTTCGGATAGGGTGCGGGCGCGGGCCCCCTACCGCATTGACGGACCATAATAGCGCACGGCCCTGAGCGGGAGGCCCAGGTCCCGTGCGGTAGCATGGATGGCGATGCCTAGGCGAGGGAGCGGGCCGGACTGCTGAACATCCGGCCGAACTCCGTGATCGACGGTGGCTAGCGAAGTTTCCCAGTCTGCACTCCTGCAGCACGGGCGGTTTCCTGGACCGGCCCGAAACGCGATCCTCCCGCCCCGGCAACGTACCCGGCGACATCCGCACCAGCGGCTGACGCACCCGTTGACCCAAGGAGAACACCATGTCCGAGCAGAAGCTCGCAGCACACGTCCGCACCGAGTTCGGCAAGGGCTCCGCCCGTCAGGCACGCCGTGCCAACATGATCCCCGCGGTCATCTACGGCCATGGAGCGGAGGCCATCCACATCCTGCTGCCGGCGAAGGCCACCACGCTGGCCGTGCGCACGCCCAACGCCCTGCTCACGCTGGATATCAACGGCGAGGACCACCTGGCCCTGGTCAAGGACATCCAGCGCAACCAGCTCAAGCGGATCGTCGAGCACCTCGACCTCCTGACCGTCCGTCGGGGCGAGAAGGTCCAGGTGGACGTCGCCATCCACGTCGAGGGCGAGCCCCTTCCCGACGTCGTCTCCAACCTCGAGACCAACACGGTCCTCGTCGAAGCCGACGCAACAGCACTTCCCGATACCCTCACGGTCAGCATCGAAGGTCACAACATCGGCGAGCACGTGTACGCCTCCGACATCGTCCTCCCGAGCGGTGTCACCCTGCTCACCGATCCCGAGACGCTCATCGTCAACGTCATGGCCCCCACGGTCCAGGACCTCGGCGAGGGTGACGAGACCGACGCCGCCACCGAGGGCACCTCCGAAGGTGCCACGGCAGGCGACGCCGACTCCGACGCCGTCATCACCGACGCCGACGAGCAGTAAGCAGGAACCGCACGGTGTCCACTGACACCTGGCTCGTAGCCGGGCTCGGGAACCCCGGGCCCGGCTACGCCGGCAATCGGCACAACGTAGGCCAGATGGTCCTCGACCTCGTGGCGGCTCGCTTAGGAGGGCGGTTCACCTCCTCCAGGACCCAGGCGGTGACCCTCGAGGGCCGGCTAGGAATCGGCGGGCCGCGCGTGGTACTGGCGAAACCCCTGACCTACATGAACCTCACGGGTGGCCCCGTCTCTGGCCTCGCGCGCTTCCACGACATCACACCGGACCACGTCATCGCCGTCCACGACGAGATCGACATCCCCTTCAACACGCTCAAGCTGAAACTGGGTGGGGGAGAGGGCGGACACAACGGCCTGCGGGACATCAGCAAGGCGTTGGGAACGAAGGACTACTACCGCGTGCGGGTAGGCGTCGGACGTCCACCCGGACGCCAGGACCCGGCCGACTTCGTGCTGAAGGACTTCAGTACCGTGGAGAAGAAGGAGATCCCCTTCCTGCTCGATGACGCCGCCGATGCCGTGGAGAAGCTCATCACCGAGGGACTCCTCGAGGCGCAGCAGCGGTTCCACCCCCAGAAGTAGGACGACGGCGAGCTCCAGGGCATTCCGGACACGTGCCCGTTGCGGGCATGTAGCCGGGTCCCTGAGGCGGTGGGCTGTAAAGTGGCGTCCCTAGGACAAGTGTTCAGGGGCGGAACATCATGCGTAGGGTTCAACGTGCGTCCGGTCTCATGCCGGTGATGTCGGCGATTCAGCCGACTGTGGGTTTTTCAGGACGTGTCCGATGACGGTTGTCGACGGCCGTTGGCCTTTCGTGGGACGCGAGGCCGAGGTCTCCGGTATCATGGGCGTCCTCGGTGACGACTCGGTCCGGGGAGTAGTGCTGGTGGGTCCCTCGGGTGTCGGTAAGACGATCATCGCCCAGCAGGTCCTGGGTATCATGTCCCACCATTTCGACCACATCTACCTGCGCGGCTCATCCGCCCACTCCGCCATTCCCTACGGCACGCTCAACGTCCTCCTCGCAGAACTCGACGAGGGGACGGCCGCGAATCCCCTGCTGGTCCTTGGGGCGCTGCAGCGCCGCTTCGGAGTGCAGGCGAAGCGCCCCACCCTCGTGCATGTCGACGGAGTTCAGGACATCGACGAACAGTCCGCCACGGTGATCGCGCACCTTGCCCGTGTGGGCGCCGTGCGCCTACTCGTGACCTGCGAGGACCTCCTCGATGCTCCCGGTGAATTCTTCGACCTGTGGAAGGACCGGGTTCTCGAGCGGTTCGACATCGACCTGCTCAGCCCGGACGCCGCGACACAGATGCTGGCCACGGCGCTCGGAGCGCCGGTGTCGCGCTCGGCCTCCGAGGCGCTGTGGGCGGCCAGCGCCGGCAACCCCCGCTACCTCCAGCTGGCGGCCAAAGCCGACGTCGCGTCGGGTCGCCTCTTTCTCCTCGACGGCGTGTGGGTCTCCCAGGACACCGAGCGTCAGGGATCGGGGCGCACGATCACGGACTGGACCGCGGGCAGGCTTGCAGCCCTCGACGCGGAGGACCGTGCAGTGGTGGAGGTACTCGCCGTTGCCGACCGGCTTCCGGTGGCCATTCTCCTGGCGGCCCTTCCTGCCCCATCCCTCGACAGGCTGCAGCATCAGGGCATCCTGATCCTCGACCTCGAGGGCATCCCGACGATCCGGTTCGCCCACGAGGTACTGTCCGATGTCATCCGTGGACAATTGCTCTCGGGAGCGGGACGAACGGCGTTGGAGACCGTCAGTGGACTCCGCAACGACCCCGCCGTCCCGGTGAGGAGCAGGACAAAGCTCGCCCTCTGGGCCCTGCACCAAGGCGTCACGCTGGACGGTGACGAACTGACGCTGCTGGCCCGTCTGGCCAACGATCACCTCATCGAGGGTGCCGCGGAACGGTTCCTCCAAGCAATGCCTGCGGCGTGGGGTGGGAGCGCAGTGGCCATCGAGCGTGCGCGGCAACTCTGGTCGGACGGCCGTCTGGGCGACGGCCTCGAGGCGGTCGAGGCCGTTCTCGAGTCTCCCCCAGAGGCCTCGTCACTCGAGGAATGGGTGGACGCCCGCCTCCTTGCGGCCCGACTGCGGTTGCGGACGCACGGCCGCGAGCAGGATGCAACCGCACTGCTCGACGACGTCACAGCTCGTCTCGCGTCCGAGCCATCCAACAGGAGTGTGTCCGACTTGCTCGACCGATCCAGCCTGGCGCAAATGGAGTGCCATCTGTTCGAAGGGCAACTGGCACTCCTCTCCGAGCAGGCCGTAGCCCTCCTCGCAGAGCGTGAGGACGACGGACGCGCGAGCACCAGGATCCGAAACCTGCTCTCCACCGCCCAGGCAGGAAGGGGGTTCCAGGAGCAGGGACTCGCCGTAGCGCGCAGCGGCGTCTCGCGTCTCAGCACCCCGACTACCGAAGGCCCCGAACTGGAGGCCGCGGCCGCGCAGCTGTTCGGATTACTTATGCTCGCCGGGCACTGGAAGGAGGCCCTGACGCTGGCGGAGCGGCGAAGCAGTCAGGCCGACGTCCCGGCGTTGGGCGGGTCCTTGTCGGAATTCGCCGAGGGACTACTCCTCGCTTTCCTCGGTCATAGCAGGCGAGCGCTGGGTAAACTCCTCCCCGCGATCAGTCAGTTCCGTATCAGGGACCGCTTTGGGGTGCTCCCTCTTGCCGAGGCAGCCGCTGCGTACTCTCAGGTGCTCGAGAACGAGACCGACCTTGCCGAGGACCATCTTCGCGCCATCGACCTCACGGGGCAGCGGTACCCCTGGCATCTGCTGGAAGCCGTGCAGTACTTCACCCTTCTTACCGCCGCGTGGCTGGATCCGCCGGAGGACGTGGCCGATGAGTTCGCGCGGCGAGCTAGCAACCTCGGTGACAGGGGTTACCACGGCGTCGGACTGTTCTTTCTGGCTCAGGCCGTGCAGCTCGGTCGGCACGACAGTGCTGAGACACTCGCGGCTTCGGCTGCTGTCACCGAAGGCCCCTTCGCGCGCCTCGCGGAGGCTTTCGCCAAAGCTCTCACCTCCAAGGACCCCGGGGCGCTGAAGGACGTGGCCAGGGAGGCTCTGGAGAAGGGCAACTACAATCTGGCGGGCGATGTCGCGGCGGTCAGCGTGGAGAACCTCATGCCCACGCACGATCCGATGATCCGGGTCCACGCCGAGCAGATCCTCCGCAGGACCTCGACCCCCGCGCGCCGCCACGTCCGCCGCAAACTCCTCAGTGAACGGGAGCGGGCCATCGCCCGCCTGGTCGCCCAGGGCGTCGCGAACAAGGACATAGCACATCAGGAGCACATCTCACCGCGGACCGTGGAGGGCCACGTGCAC
>JASLAA010000284.1 GCA_030147325.1 Arthrobacter sp.
GTCGCAACTCCTGGGCGGGAAGGCGTGTCGACTCGGTGGAGTCCTCGTTCATCCGATCGATCCGCTGGAGCACGGTCCGGCCCTGGGGGGTGATCTGCGTGCGCAGCGTGCGTCCGTCCCAGGAGTCTCGAGCCCTGGACACGAGCTTCTTCAGTTCGAGCTTCTCCAGGACCTTGCCCATGGTCTGGGCCTGCACGTGCACCAGCAATGCGAGGCTGGCCTGGCTCACCGGCCCGCTGTCCGACAACGCCTTGAGGGTTGTCGCTCCCGCCTGGGTCACTCCGATGTCCAGCAGGCGCTGGTTCTGGTGATGTTCATTGAGCCGTGCTGCCGTGCTGAGGAGACGGCTGGTCGACCACTGTTCGGTATCCATCGGGACGTCCTCTTCGGTCTGTCGTGCGGAGGTGGAATGGACGATGCACAACCTGCTGCGATCGGGTGCTCGGGAGTATGCTCGGGTGAGACCTACGGCGTCGCGTCTACGCGTACGAAATACACCGTAGAATCTACGGCGTAGTGACAACCATTGCAAGTCGACCGTCAAAGGGTGGAACAAGAACTCTCATGCACCAAGAGGGCAAGGCTGCGAAGCCGGACGTTGCCGAAGGATCGCCAGGGCCGCGCACTCGGACCGAGGAGAGCGACGCGGCTCCCAAGCGGCGATCCACCAGGGGGACCATCCGGCTGAATCGCGAGGTCGTCCTGCAGGCAGCCCTGGACCTGGTGGACGCAGACGGCCTGGAGGCCCTCTCGATGCGCAGGCTCGGAAGCAGGCTCGGCAAGGACCCCATGTCCCTGTACCGGTACGCCGAGAACCGGGATGCCCTGCTCGACGGCCTGACCGAACTCCTGCTGGATCAGTGGGTCATCTCCGGCGTTGCAGACCCTGCCTCGTGGCAGGAGCAGCTCCGTCTCGCAGCCCACGACTTCCGCCTGCTCGTCCTGCGCCATCGCCATGTCGTCCCGTTGCTGGTGACCCGACCGCTGTCCACCCCCATGGGCCTGCGTCCACCGGGAGCGTTGCGCCCGCTCGAACAGATCCTCGCCGTCCTGAGCCGGGCGGGCTTCGAACCCGCGCACGCCCTCCACGCCTACCGGGCCTACTACGGCTTCCTCATCGGTCATGTGCTCAACGAGCTCGAGGAATTCGTCGTCAATCCCGACGAGGACGAGGTCGGCCTGAAGCTGGGACTGCACCGGCTCCCCAAGAAGGACTTCCCGCACCTGCGCCACCTCGCACCCATGCTCGTGGACTACGACGGGCGGGGCGAGCTCGATCAGGGCATCACGATCCTCCTCGAGGGACTGGAGGCACAACTGGCGACGCCGCCTGCGGTGACCGGTCCGGCGGCCGGGTCCCCCGGACCCTGACGAGGGAGCCGGTTCGATGGTTGTCAGGCCTACCGCGTAGAGTTTCGGCTGGAGTCGGTACCAGCGATCAGCTGCCGACCGGGCTTGTGGGGAAACGTTCTGCCCACGGCGCCCGCCCCGGACCGATGACGTCATGCCCCCAGGGGTCCCAGGAGAGGTGCACCGTGCCCGATGAGCAGGAGCTGGCCGTGGAAGCGGCCGAGAGCGAGGTCGACACCCTGTTGCAGGACATGGTGCTGGACAGCGCGGACGTCCAGGAGTTCCTCGACGGCCTGATGATCGTCGCAGCCGAGGCCTTCACCGGTTCCCACGGCGAGGTGTTCTGCGGCGTGACACTGCTGCGTCCCAAGTTCGCGGCCACCGTCGCCAGCAGCAGTGACGAGGCCCGGGCGATGGACGAGGTGCAGTACGGGTTCGACGACGGCCCGTGCCTGCGCGCGGCCCGGGACGGCTGCACCGTGCACGTCCCCGACTTCCTGACCGATTCCCGTTTCCCGGAGTACCGCGACGCCATCGCCCACTTCGGAATCCGCTCGGCCCTCGGGATTCCGCTGCGCCTCGAAGCCGGAGCCAGCGCGGGCCTCGACTTCTACTCCACCACACCGCACGCCTTCACGGAGACGAGCATCGCCGTTGCCGAAAGGATCGCCCGGGACGCCTCGCGGTCCCTCAGGCTCGCCCTCCGGATCGGCGCCCTGAACGACCGCTCCGACCACATGAAGGCCGCCATGCACTCCCGGACGTCGATCGACCTGGCGGTGGGAGCCATCATGGGCCAGAACCGCTGCAACCAGCAGGAAGCCATCGCGATCCTCCGCTCTGCATCACAGGGCCGCAACGTGAAACTCCGCGATCTCGCCGACGATCTCCTGGCCTCCCTCGGGCAGACGGAACCGATCCGGACGCACTTCGACTACTGACCGCCTCGGACACGGAGCGACAGGCTCAGCCCTCGACCCGCAGTCCCGCACTCTCGGCGAGGAACGGAGCCAGGAGCTGAAGCTGGTACTCGTCGATCGTCGCGCCGCGTAGCCCGTCGAATCCGTTGATGTTGCGGAAGCTGCTGGTGCGCAGGTCGACGTCCGAGAGCCGGGCGCCGTCGAGGGTGAGCATCCCGATGGTGCAGTCGGTCAGGGCGAGGCGTGTGGCCCTCGCCCCCGTGAGATCGAGCTCCCCGATGATGCAGCCGGTGACGAGGACGTCCGTCAGCTGGGAACTGCGGAGATTGACGAAGTCGAGCTTCCCGCCGTCCAGGTGCACGCGGTCGAAGCGGCTGTCGTAGAGCTCGGCCGATCCCCACCGCGTGCTGCGCAGCGATGTCTCCCGCCAACTGCTGCGCGGTGCACGGAAGACCGGGGCGAAGAGGTCCTCGAAGGAACACTCGATGAAGCGGGCGCCCCGCAGCTCGGCATCGTCGAGCGACACACCCTCCAGCACGCACTCCTGCAACGTGATGCCGGAGAGCTCCTCCCCGTCGAGCGCCAGCTTCTCGTAGTGCTCGCCCTCTCGGTGCTCTCCGTCCAGGAGCCTGGGTTCCTCGACACGGGTGAGGCCCTGCGGAGGGTGGAGCAGGAGACGTGGTGCGTCGGTCGCGCTGCGGGTGGGTCGTGGTGGCATCTGCATCCGATCATCGTTGGGCCGCCCGTCCGGTGGCCGGGCTCTCATCCAAGCATCTGCCGCCGTCGGAACGGTTCACCCGGCAGCATCGATCCCCTACAGTGGATCATCCCGACCAGGGGCCGCGAACGAGGAGACATCATGCCGGCACACGACGATCCAGCAGGCAGCACGAACGGACAGGACGCCTCGCTCCTGAAGGTCCTCGGCAACTGGGATGCGCTCGCCCTGGGTTTCGGGGCCATGATCGGCTTCGGCTGGGTGGTCCTCACCGGAGGGTGGATCGCGTCCGCGGGCACCGGCGGGGCGGTCCTGGCCATGGTGACGGGAGGGATCATCATGGGCGTCGTCGGGCTGACATACGCCGAACTGACCGCGGCGATGCCGAAGGCCGGCGGGGAACACAACTTCCTCCTCCGGGGCATGGGGCCGCGGTGGTCCTTCGTGGGCTCGTGGGCCATCACCGGCGGCTACGTGACGATCGTCGCCTTCGAGGCCGTGGCGCTCCCCCGCACCGCCGAGTACATCTTCCCGGACCTGAGCCACGTGCCGCTCTGGACCGTCGCGGGCGACGAGGTGCACCTGACGTGGGCGCTCGTCGGTGCCGTCGCGGCCGTGGTCATCACGCTGATCAACATCCGCGGAGTCAAGATCGCCGGCGTGGCACAGACCTTCGTGGTCGTGTTCCTCCTCGTCATCGGGCTGATCCTGGTGTTCGGCAGCGTCACCGGCGGATCCGCGACGAACATGCAGCCCTTCTTCACCGGCGGGTCGACGGGCTTCTTCGCCGTCCTGGTCGTCGTCCCCTTCCTGTTCGTCGGGTTCGACGTCATTCCGCAGTCGGCCGAGGAGGTGGACATCCCCGCCCGCCAGATCGGCCGGCTCGTCGTCGTCGCCGTCGTCCTGGCGACCATCTGGTACGTCATGACCATCCTCACCACGTCCTCCGCCATGCCGGCCGGCGAGCTGGCCACCGCGGATATCGCCACGGCGGACGCCATGGGCGCGATGTTCGGTTCGGACCTCATGGCGAAGGTCCTGATCGCCGGAGGAATCGCTGGGATCCTGACCTCGTGGAACTCCCTCCTGCTCGGGGCGTCCCGCCTCATGTACTCCATGTCCCGCTCGGGCATGTTGCCGCGCTGGTTCGGCGTGCTGCATCCCCGCTACCGCACGCCCGTGAATGCGCTCGTCTTCATCGGTGCGTTGTCCTTCTTGGCGCCCTTCTTCGGAACGCAGATGCTCGGCTGGCTCGTGGACTCCGGTGCCCCGAGCATCGTGCTGGCCTACATCCTGGTGGCCCTCGTCTTCGTGATCCTGCGTCGACGCGAACCGGCGATGGACCGCCCGCTGCGGATCGGCGGCGCGGGCAACGGGGGCACCGTGATCGGCTGGATCGCCGTCGTCCTCTGCGTCGGACTGCTCAGCCTCTACCTCCCCGGCATGCCGGCCGCGCTCACTCCACCGCCCTGGCTGCTGTTCGGGCTGTGGTGGGTGCTCGGCATCGTGTTCCTGCTGCGGATCCCGCGCGGGATCACGCCCGGGCACGACGCCGAGGAGCGCCTGCTGGAACGGCTCGCCGACCGGCAGGGACAGCGCCGCTGACGGCACGGCCGGCATGCTTTACTGGGCCTTGATCGTCAACCAGGGGGAGGAAGAACAATGGGCAGCGACCGTCGGCAGGACACCTACGATCCGCGCTACGACGGGATCTACCAGCGGGGCGGGTCGGCGACGGCGGACCCGGTGACCTCCCCGGTGTCCCCCACTCCGACGGGGGCGCCCGCGGCCTTCCCCCGGTCCCGTACTGTCGGCTCACCGGCCGAGCCGCCGGGCCCGGTCCAGGGTGCGGCCCGGCAGTCCACGACAGAGCCGGGAGCATCATCGCGACCGGAGGCACCGCCGGCAGGGGACGCCGGCATCAGGGAGGTGGGCCCGGAGCCCGTGGTGCAGCCCGAGAGCAGCGGGCAGCGCAATCCCTTCGACCTCGTGCTCTGGATCGTGGCGGCGGTCCTGGTGGGTCTCGGCGCCTACTTCCTGGCGGCGCCGATGCTGTACGAGGAGGCGTACCGCGAGCGGTACCTGCTCGAGCCCTCGCTCGACCCGTACACCATGCCCTGGTTCAACTACACGGCGGCCGCCGCGCCGCCCCTGATCCTCGTCGGGGTGGCCACCGCCGTCATCCAGCTCCTCGTCCTCTCCCTGCGGTACACGCTGCGTCACCGCTGACGGGGGCACCGTAGCAGCCCCGTAGGGTGGAGCGTATGGAATCACCGATCGAGAGCTACCTGAGGACCATCCACCGGGAGATCTCCGATCTCAAGGACGGGAAGCCCTACAGCACCATCCCCGCCATGGCGAACGTTGACCCGGACAACTTCGGCATCTGCCTCACCACGGTGGACGGGTACATGTACGAGGTCGGGGACACCCGTGAGGAGTTCTCCATCCAGTCCATCTCGAAGCCGTTCACCTACGGACTCGCACTGGCGGATCTCGGCATGGACGCCGTCGACGCGAAGGTCGACGTGGAACCGTCGGGCGACTCGTTCAACGAGATCTCCCTGGCCGCCGGGACCGGCAAACCCTCCAACGCGATGATCAACGCGGGAGCCCTGACGGCGACGTCCCTGGTCCGCTCGCGGGGCGGCAACTCACGGTTCAAGCGGATCGTGAACACCTACTCGCAGTTCGCGGGCCGCCAGCTCGGTGTGGACGAACAGATCTTCCGCTCCGAACTGGAGCACGGACACCGCAACCGCGCCCTGGCCTACCTGCTCCGGTCCTTCGACATCATCGAGGACGATCCGACGCCGGTCATCGAGGACTACTTCCGCCAGTGCTCGGTGATGGTCAACTGCATGGACCTGTCGGTCATGGCGGCCACGCTGGCGAACTCCGGCCG
>JASLAA010000018.1 GCA_030147325.1 Arthrobacter sp.
TAGTCCGGGCCGTCCGTTCCGGCGCCACTGGCCGCCCGCACAGTGCCCATGACCCAGGACGGCACGCCCGCGGCGGTGAGCCGGGAGAGCGCGGCATCGGCACCGTCGGCGCCGACGATGGCGACCATCCCGACGCCCAGGTTCAGCGTGCGCTCGAGATCGGGCAGCGGGACGTTCCCCAGCTGGGAGACCAGCGTGAAGATCGGCGGAAGCTCCCAGGTGGACCGATCCACGGTCGCCTCGAGCCCGCGGGGGAGCACCCGGGCGAGGTTCGCGGCGAGGCCGCCGCCGGTCACGTGGCTGAAACCGTGGACCTGAGCGGCGTCGTCCCGGGCCAGGGCGAGGCAGTCCGCGGCGTAGATCCGGGTCGGCTCGAGGAGTTCCTCACCGAGCGTCCGGCCGAGCTCCGAGACCTGGCGGTCCAGCGCCCAACCGGCCTGGTTGATGACGCGGCGGACGAGCGAGTATCCGTTCGAGTGCAGGCCGGACGAAGCCATCCCGATGACGACGTCCCCGGCGCGGACACGTTCCGGTCCGAGCACCCGGTCGGCCTCGACCACGCCCGTCGCAGCACCGGCGACGTCGTACTCGTGCTCACCGAGCAATCCGGGATGCTCGGCGGTCTCGCCGCCCACGAGCGCTGTGCCCGCGACGGAGCAGCCGGCGGCGATGCCCCGGACGATGTCCGCGATGCGCTCGGGCACGACCTTCCCGCACGCGATGTAGTCCGTCATGAACAGCGGCTCGGCACCGACCACCACGATGTCGTCCACGACCATGCCCACCAGGTCGAAGCCGATGGTGTCGTGGATGTCCATAGCCTGCGCGATCGCGACCTTGGTGCCCACGCCATCCGTCGACGTCGCCAGCAGGGGACGCGTGTAGGTGAGGAGGCGGGAGACGTCGTAGAGACCCGCGAAGCCACCCACCCCGCCGATCACCTGTGCGCCGTGCGTCGCCCGCACGGCGTCCTTCATGAGTTCCACGGCACGGTCACCCGCTTCGACGTCCACTCCGGCGCTGGCATAGGTGATGGGGTTGGACGCGCTCATACCCGCTCTTTCTTGTCTTCGTCGGTCAGTACTGCTTCGAGCTCCGCGTCCGGTCCCGGATCACAGCCCGTGGCCCCGGACTTGTCGGCGGGATTCACGCGCTCCAGCAGGTTCTTGCCGAGGCGGTCGTCGTCGGGCAGTTCGATGGGATAGGTGCCGGTGAAGCACGCCGTGCACAGGCGCTCGCGGGGCTGCTGCGTGGCATCGATCATGCCGTCCTCGGAGATGTAGGCGAGGCTGTCCGCGCCGATGGACTTGCTGATCTCGTCGATCGCGGCACCGTTGGCGATCAGTTCCGCCCGTGAGGCGAAGTCGATGCCGTAGAAGCAGGGCCAGCGCACGGGCGGCGAGGAGATCTTGACGTGGACCTCGGCGGCTCCCGCCTCGCGGAGCATGCGGACCACGGCGCGCTGGGTGTTGCCACGGACGATCGAATCGTCCACCACGATGATGCGCTTGCCGCGGATGACCGACTCGAGGGCATTGAGCTTGAGCCGGATACCGAGCTGGCGCAGGGTCTGGCTGGGCTGGATGAAGGTCCGTCCCACGTAGGCGTTCTTCACGAAGCCGTGGGCGAAGGGGATCCCCGATTCCTCCGCGAAACCGACGGCGGCCGGAGTGCCGGACTCGGGGACCGGGATCACGATGTCCCCGGGAGCGGAGTTCTCCCGCGCCAGCTGGCGGCCCATCTCCACCCGGGACTCGTACACGGAGCGGCCGGCGATGGCGGCGTCGGGCCGAGCGAGGTAGACGTACTCGAAGACGCAACCGGCGGCCGTGGGCGAGGCGAAGCGGCTGCTGCGCACGCCGTCCTCGTCGATCGCGATGAACTCACCGGGTTCGATCTCCCGGATGAAGCTGGCGCCGACCGTGGCGAGCGCCGCCTGCTCCGAGGCGACCACCCATCCGCGCTCGAGGCGGCCGAGGACCAGCGGACGGACGCCGTAGGCGTCGCGGGCCGCATACAGTGTCCCCTCGTCCATGAAGACGAAGCAGAAGGCGCCCCGGATGCTCGGCAGCAGCTCCATGGCCGTCTGCTCCAGCGAGCGGCCGTCGTCGCCGGCGAGCAGCGCGGTGACGAGCGCGGTGTCGGTGGTGTTGCCCTGTGCGAGCTCGCCGGCCCGGGGCTTGCCATGCCGGGAGAGGACCATCTGGTAGAGCTCGGCCGAGTTCGTGAGGTTGCCGTTGTGGGCGAGGGCCACGGTCCCGGCAGCGGTGGCGCCGAGGGTGGGCTGCGCGTTGGCCCAGTGCGAGGATCCGGTGGTCGAGTACCGGCAGTGCCCGACGGCGATGTGCCCGGTCAGGGTGTTGAGCGTCGTCTCGTCGAAGACCTGGGACACGAGGCCCATGTCCTTGTAGACGTTGATCCGGCGTCCGTCGCTGGTGGCGATCCCCGCCGATTCCTGGCCGCGGTGCTGCAGTGCGTACAGGCCGTAGTAGGCGAGTTTGGCGACCTCCTCGCCGGGTGCCCAGACGCCGAAGACACCACAGGCATCCTGTGGTCCTTTCTCGCCGGGAAGAAGATCATGGGAGAGTTGTCCGTCGCCGCGCACCATGCCCCCAGTGTCTCATCTTTGTCCGGAAGCGCCTCGCGTCCGGCGACGAACGGTTCTCAGCCGGCGGCGTCGTCGTCGTACGTGCGTTCCGCCCGGGCACGCTCCGCCCGCCTGATGCTGCGGCGGTCGAAGACCAGCACGAGGAGGGCCGCGAGCAGCAGGCCCGGCAGGGCCAGGACGACAGTGAAGAATCCGAGCACGGACTCGCGGGTGAGGGTGGGATCCTCCGGCCCGGTGTAGGCGACGACGAGCGCCACGAGGAACCCGAGGACCGCCCCGAGCGCCATGAAGGGCACGAACTTCGGGGCCCTCCGGACGGTCACCTCGCGGTAGGCCGGGTCCTCGGCGGGCTCCGCCTCCGGGACCTGCCCGGACAGCGCCGCCTCGCGGTCGGCAGGAGCAGGCTGCCCGTCAGCGGGAACCGCACCCCGGGTGCCGGGCTGCTCGGGACTGCTGTTCGGCGCGGGCTGCTCGGAGGTCATGCATTAAGGCTACCGGGCCTCAGCGCTCGAGCCTGACGAGCTGGTAGCCCTCCTCGCTGAACACGAGCGAGTAGTCGGTGCCGGGATAGCGCTGTTCGGCGTGTGCCTCGGCGTCGCTCGGCCGGACCGGACCCCAGCTCCAGTCCTCCGCGTCGACGACGAGGTACTCGGGAGCGGGATTGGTGTTGCCGAGCCAGTACACCCGGGTGTCGGGCACGAGGTAGGCCATCAGGACCACGCCGGTCTCCACGGTCGAGT
Source organism: Arthrobacter sp. (assembly GCA_030147325.1). GTDB lineage: Bacteria > Actinomycetota > Actinomycetes > Actinomycetales > Micrococcaceae > Arthrobacter_D. Next base: position 3,349 of record JASLAA010000018.1, read on the forward strand.
CGTCGGGGATGAGCTCCATCATCCGGTGGGCGGCGTCCCAGCGCTCGGACTGCCCGTACGTCGCCGGTTCGAGGAGCACGCCGAACTTCTGGCCGGGCAGCAGGAGCAGGCAGGCTGCCATGGCAGCCGGGACACCGATCACCGCGAGCCTGCGCGCCCACGCGCGCCTGCTCCTGCGGAGGGAGCGGACGCCGTCCACGAGCGCGAGGAACAGCACGGGCATGAGGACCGCGCTGTAGTGCCATTCTGGGCCCCAGTACCCCTCCTGGCCGGAGGCGAAGCGCCACAGCAGCGTCGGCAGCAGCACCAGGGTCAGGGAGGACCGGAGGAACAGGAAGCCACCCGCGAGCAGGAGCAGCAGGAGGGTGTGGTGCTTCGCCGTCCCGGACACGAGGTCCACCAGGGCGCCGACCGGATCGGTGATCATCGCGCCGACATCGATGCGGTCGGAGTAGTCGTACTGACCTGCGGAGTTCAGCGCCGGCAGGACCAAGCGCACCGACACGACCAGCCACAGGGCTCCCCAGACCGCGAGCCACAGGCCGGCGACGCTCCGCAGGCGCCACGCGATGACGAGGCCGAGCGCGATGACGGTGAGCCCGAGGTCCTCCTTCACGAAGACGAGCAGACCTCCCCACACGACGGCGGGCACGGGCCGACGCCGCAGGACCGCCTCCACGCTGAGGGCCAGGAGCGGCACGGCGAACGCGATCTCGTGGAACTGCGCAGCGACAGCGGACTGCAGGCCCCAGGACAGGGCATAGGCGGCACCCACGGCGATCCCGGCGACCGGTCCGATGAGCCGCACCCCCAGGCGGGCCACCACCGCGACGGAGAGCCCGAAGAGGAGGTTCTGCACGATCAGGACGGTGAGGCCCGACGGCGCGACGGCGTAGGCAGGTCCCAGCAGGACGAGCAGCGGGTGGAAATGATCCCCCAGCAGGTTGAAGTCCTCGCCCTTGATCGGCACGATCGGTGCTTCGAGGGCGGCGTAGGCCTTCGCGAGCTGCGTGAAGATCCCGAGGTCCCAGGACGGCGCGTCGAGCTGGTTCCACTGGGTGACCGAGAAGACCGTGTAGGTGAGCGCCGCCAGGAGCCCGGTCAGCCAGGCGCCCGGAGGTTGGCGGCGGAATGCTGCAGCGGTGTGCCCGCGCATGCTGCGGATCCTGTCCCGGCCGGTCGTGCCGCCCGGTCCAGCCGTCGCCGGGCCGGGCGCGGACGCCGGGCGCGTGCCGGGACCGCCGTTCCTCACGAAGGTCCCCCGACGAGGGGGAGCCACGCGCTGAGGTCCGCGCGCCGGCCCGACGCCGCGACCTTGCCGGCCGCGACCGCCTCCGGCCAGGCCATGGTCCCCGTGACGAGCGCGATCCAGGTGGCGGCGTCGGTCTCGACGACATTCGGCGGCGTGCCACGCGTGTGGCGTGGGCCCTCGACGCACTGGGTCACGCCGAAGGGGGGCACGCGCACCTCGACACTGTTGCCCGGAGCCAGCTCGGCCAGTTCCTCGAGGGTGAAGCGCACGGCGGCGGCGAGTTCGGTGCGGCCCGCGGCACCGGCAGCGACCTGCGCCAGCGCGCGCCGGCCGTCCTCGGCCGGGATGCGTCGTCGTGCCATGGCTCGGCCGTCCCTAGTCGAGCAGGGCCAGGACCGGGGCGGCCAGACGCAGGCTGCCCACGGGGTGCCCTCCGCCGAGGACCGGCGCGACGACCTTCTCGAGGACGGCACCGACCTCCCCGGCGTCGATGGCACCGGAGGCAGCGAAGAGGGTCAGCCCGACCAGCGTCGCGGCGCGGGAGTTGCCGTCGAGGACCTTGAGTGCGAGGGACGCGCCGGTGCGGGCAGCCAGGACCAGGACCCCTTCCGCTCCGCTCTTCGCGATGATGCCGAGGTCCTCCATGACCACGGAGTTCTCCCTCCCGATGCCGTGCACGGCCCAGGGGTAATCCAGCATGGCCGTGGCGATCGTCGCTGCCCGAGCATCGGCATGCTTGTCCGACGGCGCCTTCGCCATCCGGCCGATGCCGCGCGCGAGCCCGGTGAGGGACACCGCCGCGACGGGTGCGCCACACCCGTCGACACCCCATGCAGCCACCGACTCCTCGGTGTACTCCTCGATCACCGACGCCACGGAACGCTGGAGGGGGTGCGACGGCTCGAGGTACGTCGCGGTGTCCCAGCCGTTCTCGGTACAGGCCCACAGGAACGCCGCGTGCTTGCCGGAGCAGTTGAAGGCGATGCGCTGCCTGCCCCTGCCGCTGCGCACCAGCTCGTTGCGCGCTGCCTCGTCCTGCGGCCAGTCCTCGGGGCACTGGAGGTCGTTCTCCGTCACTCCGGCGGCCTCGAGCATGGTGCGTACCACGGCCATGTGCTCCTCGCTGGCGACGTGGCTCGCCGCCGCGAGGGCTACCTGCGGTCCGCGCAGCGGGACTCCGGCCTTCATGCTGGCGAGAGCCTGGAACGGCTTGAGCGTGGACCGCGGGAGGATCGGGCTGTGGATGTCCCCGAGTTCCGTCACCACGGAACCGTCGGCGGCGAGGACGACGGCGGCACCGACGTGGCGGGACTCGATGAAGCCGTTGCGTTCGAGGACGGCGAAGTCCACGGCGTCAGCCGTAGTGAAGGTGGAGGGCATGCGTCCAGTATTCCCTATGCGGGCCGGCGTCCCCGGCTGATGGGGGCACCGTTGCCATCGCGGGCAGGGGCGTGCCGCCGCCTGGGGAGGACGTGCGCCTGGTCCGCGGAGACCGGGCCCGGCACCGGCACCGGAGTGGTCCCCGCGCTAGGCCGCGCGGTCGAGGAGTCCGCAGCCGCGGATCTGGCTCGGAGAGCAGTCGAAGTGGCGGCGGAACGCGCGGGAGAACGAATCCGGATCGAGATAGCCGCTGCCGACGCAGGCCGCCCCCACACTGTGACCCCTCTCCAGCATGGCCCGCGCGTGATCCAGCCGCAGACGGCGGATCTCGGCTGCGGGGGAACGACCCACCTCCTGGAAGAGGGCCTGGAGCGAGCGGACCGAGAGATGGGCCTCGGCGGCGAGCTCCGACGCCGAGAAGGCGGGATCCTGGAAACGCTCCCGCATCGCGGTGTAGAGCGCCGAGCGGACCGCCTGGCGGGAACGGTCGGGAGTCGGAGGAGGAACGGTCAGACGCAGGCGCAGGTCGGTCGAGGGTCTCCCTGCCTCCGGTACCTCCGGTACCTCCGGTGCCTCCGGCGCTGCCGGGCCGAAGCTCAGGAGGGTCATCCCCGCAGTGTCGACAGCGCGCGTCGACCACTGCACCCGGCGGGGGTCGCCCTCACGGGTGAGGAACCACTCGCTCGCTGCCCCGGCCGTTCCCGTCGAACAGACGATCGGACACTCCCCGGGCGGATAGTCCGACCCGTCCGGCCGATGCCGGTGCAGCAGATCGTGGCTCGGTCCACCGACGACGTCCTGGTCCGAGCGATAGCCGAGGAAGGACACCGCGGCACGATTGGCGATCACGACGGTTCCCGTCGGCCCGATGACCCACAACGGGACGGGCGCTCCACGGACGATCTCCGCCAGCAGGGAGGTCGAGACTCCGCGGCCACCCGTTCCGTCGGCCGCCTCGGCCGGTATCCGCAGTTCCATGTCGACCTCCGTTTCCGTTCCGACGGTATCCACCGGGGCTTCCCCGCCAGTTGCCGCCGTGTTTCAGCGGCGTAAATTCACCCGTCGGTTTCGCTTTCTGCAGGGTGGTCTGCGCAAACGGCCTAGGGTTCGCGATTCTTTCCTTGGTGGAGTTGGGGCAGACCGGCGGTGCCCACCGCCTGCAACCTCACTTGGAGAGACACCGTGACCTCTTGGAATGCCCCTCGCGACAACGCGACACAGCTCGTCCGGACCGCGCGCCAGCGGTCCGGCGTGACCTGGGCCGCCCTCGCCGAGCACATCGATCGCCCGCTGCTCTGGACCATCGCGGCGCTTCTCGGTTCGCATCCCGTTCCCGCAGCTGCTGCGGTGGCCGTCGGTGAACTCCTCGAGCTCGATGACGAGACCGTGCTGGCCCTCCAGGAGCAGCCGTACCGCCTGGGCGGGGACACGCTGCAGTCGGACCCGACGATCTATCGCTTCTACGAGCTCCTCGGCGTGTACGGGCCGGCGTTGAAGGAAGCCATCCACGAGGAGTTCGGTGACGGCATCATGAGCGCCATCAACTGCAGCATCGAGGTCGACCGGCGCGAGGATCCCGACGGGGACCGCGTTCGCGTGGTCATCGACGGCAAGTTCCTGAAGTACCAGTGGTAGCCCGAGACTGAGACGGAGAGTTCCATGTCATACGTCATCCCCAAGGACTTCGCCATCCGCATGGTCGACGCGGGCCAGTCGAAAGCCCTGATGTCCACCCGCGACACCCTGATCCGCAGCTACATGGCGGGTGCGATCCTCGCCCTGGCAGCTGCCTTCGCCGTCACGATCAGCGTGCAGACGGGCCAGCCGCTCCTCGGCGCCGTCCTCTTCCCCGTCGGCTTCTGCATGCTGTACCTGCTCGGCTTCGACCTGCTCACGGGCGTGTTCACCCTCGTACCGCTCGCCTGGCTGGACAAGCGGCCGGGTGTGACCCTCGGGTCGATGCTCCGCAACTGGGGGCTCGTGTTCCTGGGGAACTTCGCCGGCGCCCTGACCACCGCGGTCCTCATGGCCATCGTCTTCACCTACGGGTTCTCGACGTCACCCAACGAGGTGGGTCAGGCGATCGGGACCATCGGTGAGGGACGGACCGTCGGATACGCGGAGTACGGGGCGGCCGGGATGCTGACACTCTTCGTGCGGGGCGTGCTGTGCAACTGGATGGTGTCCACCGGCGTGGTCGGGGCCATGATGTCGGACAGCCTGCCGGGCAAGGTCATCGCCATGTGGATGCCGATCATGCTCTTCTTCTACATGGGCTTCGAACACTCGATCGTCAACATGTTCCTGTTCCCCATCGGTCTCATGCTCGGCGGGGAGTTCACGGTGGTCGACTACCTGGTGTGGAACGAGATCCCGACGGTGGTGGGGAATCTCGTGGGCGGTCTGACGTTCGTCGGACTCGTCATCTACATCACCCACGGGCGGACAGCGCCTATCCGGGAGAAAGTGGCCTGAGCGCTTATACCGGGAAGGCCCTGGTACAGCTGCGCCCACCGGAGAGGACGGTCATCCGGTGGGCGCAGGTCTTGATCCCGTGGCGTGCCGCTGTGCTACTTCACGGTGAACTGCACCGACTGCCAGCCCGAGGCGCCATCGGGCACGGTATCGGCGCGCTCCTCGGTCTGGACGCCGTCGGCGGCATCCGTCGCGCGTGCCCGCACGGTGTGCAGGCCGGGTTCGAGGGTGAGTTCGTGCGACCACTGCCGCCAGGTGTCCACGGAGGCCTCGTCCGCGAGTGTCACGGCTTCCCAGTCGCCGCTGTCCACGGAGACCTCCACCGCTGTGATGCCCCGCTGCTGGGACCAGGCGACTCCGCCGATCATGACCGCGCCGCCGTCGACCTGCGCGAAGGACTGGGGAACCTCGACGCGGGCCATCGTCTTGATGGGCCCTTCCTCGGACCAGCCCCGATCCGTCCAGTACGACGTCCTGTCCGCGAAGCGCGTCACCTCGAGGTCCACGACCCACTTGGTGGCCGAGACATAGCCGTAGAGGCCGGGAACCACCATGCGGACAGGGAAACCGTGCTCCACGGGAAGGGGCTCGCCGTTCATCGCGACGGCGAGGATGGCATCGCGGTCGTCCTGCAGCACGGGCAGGGGAGTGGACGCGCTGAAGCCGTCCGAACTCGTCGAGAGCACCATGTCGGCGCCGTCGAGCGGCTTGGCCCGGGCCAGCACCTCCCGCAGCGGGTAGCCGAGCCATCTGGCATTGCCGGCGAGGTACCCGCCGACAGGATTGGACACGCAGGTCAGGGTGATGTGCCGCTCGATCAGCTCGGCGTCGAGCAGGTCCTGGAAGGAGAGCTCGAACTCCTCCTCCACCATGCCGTGGACACGGAGCACCCAGTCGTCGGTGGTGAGCTGCGGGACGCTCAGTGCCGTGTCGATCCGGTAGAAGTCGGCGTTGGGGGTGACGAAAGGTGTCACGCCCGCAACGGGGGACTGGACCCCGGCCGGCAGCGCCGGGGCAGGACTGGACGGAGCGGGGAACTGCAGGCTGTCCCGAACCGCTGCCACGTTGTTGCGGGCACCGGCCAGCAGCCGCCCGCCACCCGCTGCTGCAGCGGCGACGACGGCCGTGACCCCGGCCGCTGCGAAGAACCCCCGGCGCGAGGTGGTGCCCTGCGTCCGCGCCTCGGCCGCGCGGGATCCCCTGCGGGTCTGCGCCGTCTCCACGGAGGGGTTACCGGAGTGGTCCTCGGGGCGGGCTTCGTTGATGGACACGCCGGCGGGCATCCCCGACTGCCCGGCGACGGGATCGGCGCTCGCCGCAGCGGGAGCGGACATGTGACGCAGGCGGGCGATGAGCCAGCGCAGGGCGAGGAGACCGGCCGCGGTCCCGACGACGGTCGGAACGGCGTCGATCAGGGACGCTCCCGCCCGGGTGAGCACGCAGGCAACGATGATCGCACCCATCAGCAGGACGCCTGCGACGCCGAGCGCCCAGCGCTTCAGTGCGACGATCCCCAGGACTGCTGCCAGGAGGACGATGGTCACACCCATGCCGACCAGGAGGGCGAGCTTGTCACTGGTGCCGAACGTCTCGATCGCGAAGTCCTTCATCCACGGCGGCGTGAAGTCGATGAAGGTGGAGCCCATCGCGATGACGGGAGTGGCGCTGGCGCGGAAGAAGGCACCGGCGAGTTCGGCGATACCGAGCACCACCCCGGCGGCGAGGACGCCCGCGAGGGCGGCACGAAGGGCGGTGCCGCGGCGGGGTCTGCTGGAGTTGCTCATGCGAAGTATTCGGAGAGGCGCGCAGCGGGTATGGGTAGGAGGGCGTCCGTAACAGGGGCCGCATGCTGGGTGCGCCGGAGGCCCTCCAGTACGCTGTCCTACTGTGAAGGTTCTTGTGCTGGGCCCCGGAGGCCGCGAACACGCCATCGTCCGGGCATTGCTGGCGGACCCGTTCGTCCGTGAGGTCCACGCCGCTCCCGGCAACGCCGGGATGGCAGAGGACGTCCCCGTACACGACGTCGACGCGAACGACCCCGCCGTCGTGACGGACCTCGCACTCCGGCTCGGATCGGATCTCGTGGTCATCGGGCCGGAGGCGCCCTTGGCAGCCGGCGTCGCCGACGCCCTCATCGAGGCGGGCATCCCCGTCTTCGGGCCGACGAAGGCCGCAGCCCAGCTGGAGGCGTCGAAGGCCTTTGCCAAGCAGGTCATGGCTGCCGCCGGCGTGCCGACGGCGATGGCCCGCGTGGCGGCCACGGACGAGGAGGCCAGTGAGGCGCTCTGCACGTTCGGTGCCCCGTTCGTGGTGAAGGACGACGGTCTCGCCGCAGGCAAGGGGGTCGTCGTCACGGACGACCTCGATGAAGCCCGGGCGCACGCCTCGGCCTGCTTCCGGGCAGGTGGCACCGTGGTCATCGAGGAGTACCTGGACGGGCCCGAGGTCTCGCTCTTCGTGCTGTCGGACGGCAGCACCGTGGTCCCGCTCGCGCCGGCACAGGATTTCAAACGCATCCACGACGGAGACCAGGGTCCGAACACCGGGGGAATGGGTGCGTACTCGCCGCTGGAGTGGGTACCGGCGGGCCTCGTGGAGGAGGTCATCACCCGCGTCGCGCAGCCCGTGATCGACGAGATGGCCCACCGCGGCACACCCTTCGCCGGAGTCCTCTACGTGGGGCTCGCCCTGACCTCGCGCGGACTGCGCGTCATCGAGTTCAATGCCCGCTTCGGGGATCCCGAGACGCAGGCCGTCCTCGCCCGCCTGACCACGCCCCTCGGGGGGGTGCTGCTCGCGGCCGCCAAGGGCACCCTCGACCAGATCGACCAGCTGAACTGGTCGCCGAAGTCCGCGGTCGCCGTCGTACTGGCGTCCGAGAACTACCCCGAGCCCCCCGCGACGGGGCGGCGCATCCGTGGGCTGAAGCGGGCCGCAAAGGTTCCGGGAGCCCATGTGCTGCATGCGGGAACTGCCCTTCGCGACGGCAAGGTGGTCAGTGCCGGCGGGCGCGTCCTCGCCGTCGTGGGACTCGGGGATTCGCTCGAGGACGCGCGCGCCACCGCCTACGAGAGCCTCGCCCTGATCGAGCTCGACGGCGGGCAGTTCCGCACCGATATCGCGCTGAAGGCCTCCCGTTCCGAGGTCGCCGTCACCGGCCCCGCGGCGGCTCCGGCGTGAGCACGTTCGCACCCCCGCACGCGGCCCTGCCCGGCTGGCGGCACGTCTACTCCGGCAAGGTCCGCGATCTCTACGAGCCGGAGGACGGGCGCGACGACGTCGTCCTCGTGGTCGCGAGCGACCGCATCAGTGCCTTCGACCACGTCCTGGCCACCGAGATCCCCGACAAGGGGCGTGTGCTGACCCAGCTCAGCCTCTGGTGGTTCGAACGGCTCGCCGGCATCCCACACCACGTGATCGCGTCGGATGCGGCCGGCGGCGTGCCCGAGGCCGTCGAGGGCCGTGCGATGATCTGCCGCAGGCTGATCATGTACCCGATCGAGTGCATCGCCCGCGGCTACCTGACGGGGAGCGGTCTGCTCGAGTACAGGGAATCACGGACGGTCTGTGCCCTGCCCCTGCCGGAGGGACTCGAGGACGGCTCGCGCCTCGAGCCGCCGCTCTTCACACCCTCCGCCAAGGCCGAGGTGGGCGAGCATGACGAGAACATCACCTACGACGCCGTCGTCATGACCGTGGGTGACGACGCCGCCGCGGAGCTCCGCTCGCTCACGCTCGACATCTATTCGAGAGCCGAGGCCCTCGCCCGGGAGCGGGGCATCATCCTCGCCGACACGAAGGTGGAGTTCGGGCTGGACCCCGTGACGGGACTGATCACGCTCGGGGACGAGGTGCTGACGCCGGACTCCTCGCGATTCTGGGACGAGTCGCTCTATCGGCCAGGGCAGGCACAGCCGTCCTTCGACAAGCAGTTCGTCCGCGACTGGCTGACGTCCGACGCCTCGGGCTGGAACCGCTCGGGCGAGCCCCCTGCCCTGCCCGCCGACGTCGTGGAGCGGACGCGCGCCCGCTACATCGAGGCCTACGAGCGCCTGACGGGCCGCACCTTCACCTGAGGTCCCGCGCGGAGCGATGCCCAGGATCGCCGGCCGGGACCGCGTTGCCCGGCCGCATGCCGGGCGCGCACCCGGTTGCACAGTCTGCAGGTTGGGACACGGGGACGATGACCGTGACCCGGGCGTTATCGGTGAGGACCGGCCCCAGTTCCCGAACATCGCCGGTGCAGGCGGCCGTCCTGGCCGTGGTACACGATGACGGCCGCCCACCGGACGGCCGGGACCCAATCGACACAGCGCGGTGCGGTACCTCCGGATGGTCCGCCCGTGCAGAACCATCGAGGAGCACCGTGAACACCACTTTCCCCTCCACCTCCACCTCCCGCGCTGTCCCCGTCCGTCCCCGCCGCCAGGCACTGGCTCGCGCCGCCGTCGCCGTCGTCGCGACCGGGAGCCTGCTGCTGCCGGTCGCGGGCGCGGTCGCCGCACCACCGACGTCCCCGCCCGGCGTCGCCGCCGCGTCCCGGCAGGGCGCCTCCATCCCGCTGCCCGGAGCTTCCGGTGCCGAGGGTATCGCCGCCGGCAAGGGGAACACCTTCTACGCCGGGGACCTGGGTGACGGCGACATCTACCGCGGCGATATCCGCCGCGGCACGGCGCAGGTGTTCATCGACGCACCGGACGGAAGGGTGGCCGTCGGGCTGAAGGCCGACGTGAGGAACGACCTGCTGTTCGTCTCGGGCGGCGCCACCGGGCAGGCCTATGTGTACGACACCCGCACCGGTGCTCCCCTCGCCGAGTTCCAGCTGGCCACGGGGGACGCCTTCATCAATGACGTCACCCTCACGAAGGACGGCGCGTACTTCACGAACTCCCGAGCGGCGGAGCTCTACTTCCTCCCCGTAGGACCCGGGGGAGCCCTCGGTGAGCCGCAGACCGTCGCTCTGACCGGTCCCGCCGCTCTCGTGACTCCCGGCTTCAACCTGAACGGGATCACGTCGGTGGAGGGCGGCAGGACGCTCGTCGTGGCTCACTCGGCCAACCAGGCGCTGTACACCGTGGACCCGCAGACCGGGGTCAGCACGGTCATCGCGACCGAAGCCCTGCCGAACGTCGACGGTATCCTGGCACGGGGAGGGACGCTCTATGCGGTGCAGAACAGGATCAACCAGGTCAGCCGGATCGACCTGGCGAAGGATCTGGCCAGCGGTGAGGTGGAGGACGTCATCACCAGTCCCCTGTTCACCGTGCCCACCACGGTTGCACTGTTCGGCAACACGCTTGCCCTTCCCAACGCGAAGTTCGGCGTCGTGGACCCGGGCGGCTTCGAGGTGGTGACGGTTCCGGCGCGCTGACCGTCGGCGCGGGGACCTGCTGACAGCAGAAGGCCCGCTGGATGTTCCAGCGGGCCTTCTGTCGATGTATCCGGTCGGGGTGACAGGATTTGAACCTGCGACCTCGTCGTCCCGAACGACGCGCGCTACCAAGCTGCGCCACACCCCGGTGTCACCGCGCGAGGATGAACCTCCCGAACAGCAACTGTCCAAGAATAGCCGAGGATCATCGGCGAGGAAAACCGGCCCCTGCGGCGCGGGACCGGTTCAGACCAGGGAGTCCTTCCAGGCCGCGTGCAGCGTGGCGAAGCGGCCGGTCCCGCCGATCAGCTCGCCGGGAGTGCCGTCCTCCACGACCTCGCCGTCGTGCACGACCAGGACCCGATCGGCGATCGCCACGGTGGACAGCCGGTGCGCGATGATCAGTGCGGTGCGGTTGCCCAGCAGTTTCTGCAGACCTTCCTGCACCTGCCGCTCGCTGGGGATGTCGAGGGAGGAGGTCGCCTCGTCGAGGATCAGGACGGCGGGATCCGCCAGGAACGCCCGCGCGAAACTGATGAGCTGGCGCTGCCCGGCGGACACCCGCCCGCCGCGCTTGTTCACATCCGTGTCGAACCCCTCGGGGAGTTCCAGGATGAACTTCTCGGCACCGACGGCGCGGGCGGCCGCGACGATCTCATCACGACTGGCCTCCGGTTTGCCGAGGGCGATGTTGTCCGCGACGGATCCACTGAAGAGGAAGGCCTCCTGCGTGACCATCACGACGGCGCGCCGCAGGTCCTTGGACGCCAGATCCCGGAGGTCCACGCCGTCGAGCGTGAGGCTTCCCTTGGAGACGTCGTAGAAGCGGGCGATGAGCTTGGCGAGCGTCGACTTGCCGGCACCGGTCTGTCCGACGAGCGCGACGGTCTGGCCGGCGGGGATGGACAGATCCATGGTCGGCAGGATCACCGGTCCGCTGCCGTAGCGGAACTCGACATCGGTGAACTCCACCGCCCCCCGGGGGTCGGGCAGGGACACCGGGTTCTTCGGCGGCCGCACCGTGGGGACCTCCTCCAGCAGTCCGGAGACCTTCTCGAGCGCGGCGGCGGCGGACTGGAAGGAGTTGTAGAACATCGCCATCTGATCGACGGGCTGGAAGAAGCGCTTGCTGTACAGGAGCAGCGCGAGGAGGGCGCCGACCTCGAGCGTGCCTCCGAGGACCCTGAAGCCGCCGACGACGAGCACGACGGCGACCGTGACGTTACCGATCAGCACGAGCCCTGGCTGGAAGACACCGTTGAGGTTGATGGACCGGACGGTCACCGTGCGGTAGTCCTCCGCCAGCTCGTCGTAACGCTCGGCGTTGACGGACTCGCGGCGGAAGGCCTTCACGGCGCGGATGCCGGTCATCGTCTCGATGAAGTGCACGATGAGCCTGGCCGACACCACGCGGGACTCCCGGTACGCGATCTGGGAGTGCTTCTGGTACCAGCGGGCGAGGAGGAACATGGGCACCGCTGCCGCAAGGATCAGGAACCCCGTCCGCCAGTCGAGGGCGAAGATGGTGGCCGCGGTGAAGAGCATGAAGATGGCCCCCGAGGCCAGCGAGCTGACGCCCGAATCGAGCAGCTCGCGCAGCGCCTCGAGGTCCGAGGTCTGCCGGGAGATGATGCGGCCGGAGGTGTACTTCTCATGGAACTCGAGGCTCAGCCGCTGCGTGTGGCGGAAGACCCGCACGCGGAGGTCCAGCAGCATGGCCTGGCTGAGCTGGGCCGTCGCACGGACGTACCCCGCGGTCAGGACCGAGGCGAGGACCGCCGCGAGGAGGTAGGTCCCGCCGGCGAACCAGAGCATGCGCGGGTCACCGTCGATCAGGGCGGGCAGGGCGCGGTCGATACCGAACGCGATGATCGCGGGCCCGGCCACGCGGGCTGCCTGCGAGACGACCACCAACAGGACCGTCCAGATGAACTGCCGGCGGTTGGGCCTGATCAGGGAGCCGAGGAGCCGGAAGGACCTCGAGCGGACCGACCTGCTCTGGGCCCGGTCGAGGAGGACGTCGTCCTCGTTCAGGACCCCGGCGGACGTCCCGCCCTCCTGGTCCCGGGGCGGCTCGCCCGATGCTGCTGCGGCGCGGCTCATGCCAGGGCCTCCTCGTCGTCGTGGGAGGGGTGCCGGGTGCGGCCCAGCTGTGCGATCTCCTCGTCATCCAGACTCGCGATGACATAGCGGTAGTGGTCGTTCCGGGCCAGCAGTTCCGAGTGGGTGCCGACGTCGGCGATGCGACCGTCCTGCATCAGGGCCACCCGGTCGGCCAGTGCGACAGTGGAGGGCCGGTGGGCGACGATGAGTGTGGTGGTCGAACGGAGCATGGCCCGCAGTCCCACCTCCACGCGTTCCTCCGTGGCGACGTCGAGGGCGGACAGCGGGTCGTCGAGGACCAGGACAGTGGGCCGGGCGGCGATCGCGCGAGCAAGGGCGATGCGCTGCCGCTGGCCGCCGGACAGGCTGAGTCCCTCCTCGCCGATGAGGGTGTCGACGCCTTCGGGAAGGGCGTAGGCGAACTGCGCCTGGGCGACGTCCAGGGCCTCGGCGAGCACTGCGTCGGCAGCGTCGCCGGTGACGCCCGACCCCATCAGCACGTTGTCCCGGACCGAGCTCGAGAAGAGCGTGGTGTCCTCGAAGGCGACGGCCACGAGGGTCCGGAGCTCTTCGAGGGTGAACTCGCGCAGGTCGACGCCGTCGATGGTGATGCCGCCTGCCGTGACGTCGTACAGGCGGGGGACGAGCTGGAGCAACGTGCTCTTGCCGCACCCGGTGACGCCGACCAGCGCCATCGTCTCGCCGGCCCGCAGTGTCAGGTCGACGCCGTCGAGCACGTCACCGTCGTCGGTCCCCGCGTCGGGGTAGCGGAAGTGCACGGTATCGAAGACGACCTCACCCCTCGGAGACGCGAGATGGGTGGGCGTGGCGGGATCGGTGATGGTGTTCTCGGACTCCATGACCTCGTAGTGCCGGTCGATGGCCGTCTTCGCGGTGAAGGTCATGGCCAGGAGCGGACCGATGAACTCCACCGGTCCCGCGACGGCCGCCGCCGTCGCGAAGAAGGCGACGAGCGCGCCGATGGACACGTCGCCGCGCGACGCCAGCATCACCCCGACGATGAGCGATGCGCCCAGGGCGAGCTCCGGAAGCAACGTCACGACCATCGAGAAGGTGGCCAGTGACTTCGCCTTGACGATCTCGGTCCGGCGGAGTTCCTCCGCCTGCCCCTCGAAGTCCTCGAGCGCCTCGCCGCTGCGACCGAACGCCTTGAGGACCCGGATGCCGTGCACCGATTCCTCGACCGTGGTGGCGAGATCGCCCGCCTGGTCCTGGCTCTTGCGCGAGACGCGGCTGTAGGAGGTGCGGAAGCGGTACCCGTAGATCATGAGGGGAACTGCTGCGGCCACGAAGATCAGGGCCAGCACCCAGCTGGTGAAGAACATGATGGTCACGCCCATGACCACGGTCAGCGAGGTGACCACCAGCATGATGAGCCCGAACGCCATCCAGCGCCGCATCAGGTTGAGATCGCTCATCGCGCGGGAGAGCAGCTGGCCGCTGCCCCAGCGGTCGTGGAACTCGACGGTCAGGTTCTGCAGGTGGCGGTAGAAGGACGTGCGCATGTTCGTCTCGACAGCCGTCGCCGGGGTGATGACGAACTGGCGTCGCAGGGCGACGAAGGTCGCCTCGAGGACCCCGAGCAGCAGGACCACGCCGGACGCGATCCACACCGTGCGGGCCGAGCCACCCTCGGCGAGGGCGTCGTTGATGAGCACACGGAGCACCTGGGGGATGGCGAGCGCCATGACGCTTGCGCCGAGCGCGCAGAGCAGGCCCAGGAGCAGACGGGGAAGAATGGGTCTCACATGCGGATACAACCGCGCGAGCGATTCCCACAGGGTGTTCTGGTTCGTCATGCCAACTCTTCGATGGTTGTTGGTGGCCCTCAGCAACCATCCTAGGGCAGGAAGGAGAGCGTGCCGCTTCCCTTCCCGCTACCCGACGAAACCGGAATGTGCTGGCTAGCGAGCGCTCCGGGGGGTAAGCGTCAGGAGGACGGCCTCGGGCCGGCAGGCGAACCGGACCGGCGCGAAGCGCGACGTGCCGATACCCGCTGACACATTGAGGGGCACCGAACGACCATGGGCTTCCCACTGCGTCAGGCCCCGTGCCCGCCAGGTGGGCAGGTCACAGTTGCTGACGAGCGCGCCGTAACCCGGGACGCACACCTGGCCACCGTGCGTGTGACCGGCGAGGATCAGGTCTGCTCCACCCTCGGTGAAGTAGTCGAGCACCCGCTGGTAGGGAGCGTGCGCGACGGCGACCCGGATGTGCGGGGCGTCCGCAGAGGTGCTGCTACCCGCCGGGTACGGCACGTAGCGGTCGCGGTCGAGGTGCGGATCGTCCACACCCGTGAAGTCGATCCGCATGTTCCGGAACCCGATCGACTGCGACCGGTTGGTGAGGTCCACCCAACCGGCGGCTCCGAAGGCGCTGAACATGTCGGTCCATGGGAGTTCCCGGGGCCCGGTGTCCTTCGGCGCCAGCGACGGTCCGGCGAAATAGCGCAGCGGATTCTTCATCATCGGCGCGTAGTAGTCGTTGGACCCCGGTACGAAGACCCCGGGGACCTTCAGCAGCGGCTCCAGTGCTTCGAGCAGCGGTGCCACGGCCTTCCGGTGGCTGAGGTTGTCTCCTGTGTTGACCACGAGGTCGGGATTCAGGCTCGCCAGGCTCGAGAGCCAGTCCGCCTTCGATTTCTGTCCGGGCACCATGTGGATGTCCGACAGGTGCAGGACCCGCAGGGGAGCCGCGCCCGGCGGGAGGATGGCGAGCGTCTCCTCGCGCACCTGGTACAGCGTGCGCTCGACGGCCGAGGCGTAGGCGAGTGTTGCGGCCGCTGCGGTCAGGGTGAGCCCTGCCGCCCAGCCGAGCGGTGCCCCGCTCCGGGATGTCCGAGTCGATGTCACGCTAGCCATTTCCTCCGTTGCCGTTGTTGCCGTTGTTGCCCCCACCAGTGGTACCACCGGTGGACCCGGGAGTGCCAGTTCCTCCGGGAGTGCTGGGCGCGGGGACCGTCGTCCGGGGGTTGGACGGCGTGAGGGTGCCCCGCTGGGTGCCGCTGATGACACGGGCGGGCGGAGCGATGAAGGGCTCGCCCACGTAGAGTCCGGGGATCTGCTGCATGAAACGGGCCCAGGACGGCCCTGCGATCAGTGAACCGTCGATCTCCGGGTACACCCGCCCACCGATCTGCAGACCGCCGAGCGAGCTGCCCGGGCCTTCCGCCTGCCAGTTGCCGACCCAGCTCGCCGTGACCATTCCGGAGTTGTACCCCATGAACCACGTCTGTGAGCGCTCGTCGTTGGTTCCGGTCTTGCCGGCCATGGGGATTCCGCCGTATTCCAGCAGCTGCCCTGACCCGGCCTCCATGACCTCCTGCGTGGCGTAGTTCACGCCGCGGGCCACATCCTGGGAGATCTTGCGCTCGCAGGCCACCGCGGGAACGGGGTAGCTGGTGCCGTCGATCGCAGTGACCTCTGTCAGCGCGCGGGGATCACAGACGACGCCGTCGTTCGCGAAGCCGGAATACGCCGTGGCCATCGAGATGGGTGCAGCTTCACCGCCGCCGCCGATGAGGGCGGACGGATCGAACTTGAAGCGCTCCTCGGTGCCCCCCGCACTCTTGGCCTGGTGCACGCCGAGGTCGTAGGCCATGTCGCGGATCCGGCACAGGTCCAGCTGCTTCGCGGTGGTCATGGTGATCGTGTTCAGGGACTGGGCGAGCCCGTCGAGCACGGTGGTGTTGCGGTAGTTGATGTCGCCGTAGTTCTGCGGGGTGTAGCCGTCCTCTTCCTGGATCTGGAACTGGCCGCCCTCTGCGCAGCTCGCCTTCCACTCGTCACCCTGGAGATACGTCTTCTTGGTGCCGCTCACCACCTGGTTGAGGCTCTTCCCGTCCTCCACCCAGGCGGCGACGGTGAAGGGCTTGTACGTCGAGCCCGGCTGGAAGCCGCCGCCACCGCCGAGGCTCTTGTTCGGATCGCCGCCGTCGAACTGGTCGACGTTGAAGTTCAGCACGGTGTTGCCGGAGCCCTCGGCCGGGTTGTACCGGGTGTTCTGCGCCATCGAGAGGATGTTGCCGGTCTTGGGGTCGAGGCTCGTCATGGTGTGGCCCACGGCGCCGTCGGTGGTGTCCGGGTTCGCCGTCTCGTTGACCGCGGTCTGCGCTGCCTTCTGCACGCGGGGGTCGAGCGTGGTCTTGATCGTGAGGCCGGAGCGGAACAGCGCCTTCTCGCGGTCCTCCGTCGTCTCGCCGTACGCCGGGTCGTTCATGATCAGGTGCGTGACGTAGTCGCAGAAGTACGGCGCCTGGGCCGCTCCCACGCAGCCGCTCAGGGTCGGCGTGATGGCCAGGCCGAGGTCGGTGGCCACGGCGGCGTCGTGCTCCTCCTGCGTGATCTTGCCGCGCGTGAGCATGGAGTCGATGACGAGGTTCCGCCGTTCCAGCGCGCCTTCGGGGTTCGACTCGGGGCTGTACAGCGTGGGCCCGTTGACGACGCCGGCCAGCAGGGCGCTCTGCTGGATGTTGAGGTCGATGGCATCGACGTTGAAGAAGTACTTCGAGGCGGCCTGGACGCCGTAGCTGGTTCCGCTGAACTGCACGATGTTGAGGTAGCCCTCGAGGATCTCGTCCTTCGAGAGTTCCTTCTCGACGGCGATGGCCAGCTTCATCTCACGGAGCTTGTCGCCCACGGACTTGCTGCCGTTGAAGACTGCCGTGCCGTCGTTCTGCCGGGCGGTGTCGTTGAGGACGTTCGTCACGAACTGCTGGGTCAGGGTCGAGGCGCCTCGAGACGTGCCGCTCGAGATGTTGCTGGCGAGGGCGCCCATGATGCCCTCGAGGTCGACGCCGCCATGGTCGTAGAAGCGGTAGTCCTCGATCGCGATCAGGGCGTCCTTCATGGAGGGCGACACCTGGTCGAGCGTGACGGGCTGCCGGTTCTCCTCGTAGAGGGTGGCGATCAGGGAGTCGTCCGCGGCGAGGATCTTCGTCGGTTGGGCCAGCGCCTCGCGCTCCAGTTCGGCGGGCAGCTCCTCGAAGAACTGGATCGAGGCCGAGGCCCCGGTTCCTGCGGCGGCGGCCACCGGTACGAGGAGACCGGCGGCGAGCACACCAGCGAGTCCACTGATTCCGAGGAACGCAATGATCTTGCCGAGTGTGGTTGCCGTGTCGAAGAGGGGGGATTTGCGCGCAGCCATTATTCCAGTTTACAAGCAAGCGCTAGGCTTTCCCCATGAAGAAATGGGAGTACTCCACGATTCCGCTCATCATCCATGCCACGAAGCAGATCCTCGACCAGTGGGGGGATGATGGCTGGGAGCTCGTGCAGGTGGTTCCAGGGCCTGACGGGAACGGGCTCGTCGCCTATCTGAAGCGGGAGAAGAGCTAGCAGTGTCCGCCGGAACCGCAGCGGTATCGGGGGTGGAGGCGCGCCTCGCCGACCTCGGGATAACCCTTCCGGAGGTCGCTCCGCCGGTGGCGTCCTACGTCCCCGCCGTCGTCACCGGGAACTACGTCTACACCTCGGGTCAGCTGCCCTTTATTGAGGGCAAACTCCCAGCTTCCGGCAAGGTGGGTGCCGCCGAGGGCGTCGACGCCGAGACGGCCACCGCTCTCGCTGCCACCTGCGCGGTGAACGCCCTCGCCGCGATCAAGAGCACGCTCGGCACCCTGGACCGCGTGACCCGCATCGTGAAGGTCGTCGGCTTCGTGGCGTCCGACCCCTCCTTCACGGGCCAGCCCGGCGTCATCAACGGGGCATCCGACCTGCTCGGAGCCGTGTTCGGCGACGCAGGCATCCACGCCCGCTCCGCCGTCGGTGTGGCAGTCCTTCCCCTCGACTCGGCCGTCGAGGTCGAGGTCATCGCGGAGTTCGTCTAAGCCGTGGACCGTCTCAGCACCAGGCTCTTCCCCGTATCACCGGACCAGCGCTCCGCCGCCCAGAGCTGGATCGAACACGGAGAACGAACGCCCCTCAAGGCCCGCCCGGCATCGTCCGTCGTCCTGCTGCGCGACAGCGCGATCGGCACCGAGACCTATCTCTCCTACCGGCGCGGCCAGTCCCCGCTGGGCGTGATCGGGTTTCCGGGCGGCAGCATCGAGGAGTCCGACGACGACGAAATGCCGTGGTTCGGGCCCACGCCGTCCGCCTGGGCCAGGACCCTCGGGGTCGAGGACCATCGCGTGGCTCGCCGCCATGTGCTGTGCGCCATCCGCGAGCTCTTCGAGGAGACCGGTGTCCTGCTCGCGGGCCCGGACGCATCCTCCCTCGTGGAGGGCACGCAGGCGAAGGAGTGGATGAAGGCGCGGGTGGCGATCAACGAGGGCGACTGCGCCTTCTCCGACATCCTCAGCCGCCGAGGGCTCGGCGTCCGCACGGACCTCATCAAACCGCTCTCGCACTGGGTGACCCCCGACTTCGCGCACCGTCGTTTCGACACGCACTACTTCGCGGCGGCGCAGCCGGTGAACCAGGAACCGAGCATCCTCGCGGGCAAGGGCGTCTGGGGGCAATGGCGCTGGGCTGCGCAGGAGATCGCGGACCGCGGGACCACGAGCCTGGGCGACGACGTGGGCCAGCCGAACACGGTCGGGCGCACGCTCAGCGAGCTCGCGGTGCCGGCCGTGGAGATCATCCTCGAGAAGATCGGGTCCTCGCGCGGATGCATCGCCTACCTGTCCCACAAGCGCCCCGTGAAGGTCTACCACCCGCAGCTGGCCGAGCAGGACGGCGACCTCATGCTGCAGGTGGAGTGCCCGAAGCTGACCGAGGGTGGATCCGTGCAGCGAGGCCGTTGACACGGACACGCACGGAGAAGGGCACCTGCCGCGACGGCAGGTGCCCTTCCTGTTCGCCGGTGACTGCTCAGCGGCTCCGCTGGCGCAGGCGCTGGATGTCGAGGATGACGACGGCGCGCGCCTCGAGCCGGAGCCAGCCGCGCTGCACGAATTCGGCAAGGGCCTTGTTGACCGTTTCCCGGGAGGCTCCGACCAGCTGCGCCAGTTCCTCCTGCGTCAGTTCGTGCGCCACCAGGATGCCGTCCGTCGCGGGCCTGCCGAAGCGGTCCGCGAGGTCGAGCAGGGCCTTCGCCACGCGTCCCGGAACGTCCGAGAACACGAGGTCGGCGAGTGATTCATTGGTGCGACGCAACCGGCGGGCGAGGGCCTGCAGCAGCTGGGCCGAGACCTCGGGCCGGGTTTCGAGGAGAGTCCGGAGGTTCTCGTTCTTGAGGCCGGCCAGCCGCGTCTCGGAGACCGCGGTCGCCGTCGCCGTCCGGGGGCTCGGATCGAAGAGTGCCATCTCGCCGAACAGCTCGCCCGGACCGAGGATCGCCAGGAGGTTCTCGCGACCGTCCTGCGCGGTGCGGCCGAGCTTGATCTTGCCGGAGACGATGAAGTACAGCTGGTCGCCCTGGTCACCCTCGCGGAAGACCGACGAGCCGCGGGGGAGATCCACTTCGATCAATTCATCCGTCAGGGCGGCGAAGACGTCGTCTCCCAGTGATGCGAAGAGGGGCGCCCGGCGCAGTACCTCGATATCCATGAATTCTCCCGATGAGTCTCTAGAGCGGTGACCTGCGGCGGTACCCGCTGTCTACTCCTGTCCATCTTGCCGTACCGGAAGGGATGTGACGACCGATACACGCCCCCGGGTTGCGTATTCCCGACCGGGAGCCCGGCTCTCCCATGCTCTTCCCATGCTGCGCCGCTAGAATCGCTCGCAATGCCGGGAGCAGCACCTGTGTCCCGCCGTCCGAAGCCAGGGAGCGTGTTCGTGCCGGAATTCAGTCTCGCGGAGTTCACTCTCCTCGACCTCGTCCTGGCGGTGGTCCTCCTCGGGTACCTCATCACCGGTCTGCGCAACGGCTTCCTCGTCACCCTCGGCGGGATCGCCGGGTTCGTCGCCGGTGCGGTCGCGGCGTTCTTCGCCGTCCCCCTCGTCAGTGGTTGGGTGCCGGAGAATCCCTGGCGCCTGATCGCCGTCATCGGGACGGTCGTCGTCCTGATCATCGTCGGACAGGCCGTCGGCTCGGCGCTCGGTGCCTCCATCCGCCGCTGGTCGGACTTCCCGCCGCTGCGCATCATCGATCGCATCCTGGGCGGCGCCGTCAACGTCGTGGTCGCCGCCCTCGTCCTGTCGATGCTCGCCTTCAGCGTGGGGACGCTCGGGGTCCCGTTCCTGTCCCAGCAGCTGGCGGCCTCCCAGGTCATCCGTGGCATCGACACGGCGACACCGGGTCCCGTGCGTTCGTGGATGGCCCAGCTCAGGACCATCGCGGTGGACGACGGCATCCCCACGATCCTCGAGAGCGTCGGCCCGGCCACCCCTGCGGAGGTTCCCGACGAATCGGTCGACACGCCCGAACTGGCTTCGGCAGCGGCCTCGGTGGTCCGGATCACCGGAACGGCCTTCCAGTGCGGGCAGAACCAGACAGGCTCGGGGTTCGTCGTCGCACCCGGGCGGGTCATCACGAACGCGCACGTCGTGGCGGGCGTGAACGAGCCCGTCGTCGAGGTGCCCGGCGGCGGAGCGCTGCCGGGGCGCGTCGTCCAGCTCGACACGGCCCGCGACATCGCCGTCATCGCTGTCGACGACCTGCAGGCCGCGCCGCTACCCCTCGGGGACGAACTGGGCAACGGCTCGACGGCCGCTTTCGCGGGATACCCTGCGGGCGGGCCGTACCGGATCCAGCCGGCGAGCGTGCAGGCGCTCTCGCCGGTGCTCGTGAACAACATCTACGGTTCCGATCCCCAACCCCTGCAGGTGTACAGCCTTGCCGCCAACGTGCAGCAGGGGAATTCCGGCGGACCGCTCCTGGACCTGCAGGGGCGGGTGGCCGGCGTCGTCTTCGCGAAGTCGACCGCCGATGCCCCTGTCGGTTATGCGCTCTCCCTCGAGGAGCTGCGCCCCATCGCGGACAGCGCGCCGGGACTGGACGACGCCGTCTCCGCGGGGCAGTGCACCCGGGGCTGAGCCTCCGGGCCGGTGCGGCTACCGCTCCGGGACCCCGTCCGACGCCGCGGGCGGAAGCCACTCGAGCGACTGACCGTGCGGTCCCGTCAGTGCGACCGGGCGATCGTTGTGCCGCAGCACGAAGCGCCCGTCCTGCTCCTCGGGTGCCTTCCCGAGGGCGCCGGGAACGCCCGCGAGGGTCCCGTACCCCTCGTGCGAGAGCCAGTGGACGGGCCGGCCCTCCTGGATGAGCCGCAGCATCGTGGTGCGGAATGCGTCCCGTCCCGCCTGCTCGACATAGGCGAGGACCGCGCTGTGGAACACGACGACGACGGCATCCGCGGGCGCACGGTCCACCAGGTCGAGGATCCCCTCGTTGAGGTCGCCGCGGACGAGGTGCGGAGGGTCCGACCGCACCACCTCGAGGGCTCCGCGCAGGCGTTCGACCCGGAAGCCGTGCTCGGGCCAGACGAGTGCCTCGAGCCAGCGGGCGTCGTCCTCGTTGCCGGCGTCCAGCGGATCGAGATCGATTCCGGCGCGCCAGACGACCTCGGGCAGGTGCAGCGGGAACCGGACCTCGCCCGATACCGCGCATTCCAGTGGAGGGACCGGGGATCCGCCGATGGGCTCGAGCACCGGACCGGGCGAGTACGCATACGCGTACCGGTCCGGGTAGAGGCAGGCGCCGGCCGACGCGCCGACTTCGATCAGGGCGAGCGGACGGTCCTCCGCCTCGCTGATCGAGGCCAGGGAGGGCAGGAGTACCGCGCACCGCCCGGCTTCGTTCGTCTGCGTGTTCCGCTCCTGCAGGACGTGGCGGATGGCGGACCAGTGCGCGAGCACGAAGGCGCGGAAGGTGGGGTAGTCGCCGAGCGGGACGCCGACGAACCTGGCTGCGGCGAGGAAGAGATTGGGCTGGCGGCGTGCGGGGGGCAGGGCGCCGAGCAGGGCGAGCACCTCGGCGTCGGTGCTGATACCCATGCACCACTCGTCGTACAGCGGCGAGTAGCCACGGGCCTCCACGTCCGCGAAGCGCCGGTAGCGTGCCCCTGTCGGCGTTTCCGTCTCCGTCATCGGTTCCTCCGTTTCGTCCTGATGTCGGCTGGATGACATCGAATCGACACGCTCCTCGCGATGCCAAATCGTAACCACTCGTCCCCCTGAAATACCGTTCGTGGCGCTTCCGGAAGTTAGGCTCATCACACGGATCAGCACGTTCACCGCCGTGATCCCTATGGATACAGGTAGATCCGGTACGAATCACTCGTTCACCAGGGAGCAACACATGTCTAATCGAGGCACACCCGTGCGCGGCGCAGGTTTCATGAGGAAACGCGCTGCGCTCACCGCAGGATTCTCCATCGCCGCGCTTCTCCTCACCGGTTGCGTGCAGAGCCAGCGCGAGGAGAACACCGGAGCCGAGGGCGATTCCGCCATCGATTCCACCTTCGTCTTCGCAGCCTCCTCCGACCCGAAGTCACTGGACCCTGCGTTCGCCAGTGATGGCGAGTCCTTCCGTGTCAGCCGCCAGATCTTCGAGGGCCTCGTCGGCGTGGAGGCCGGAACCGCCGATCCCGCTCCGCTGCTCGCCGAGTCCTGGGAGACCGCGGAGGACGGCCTGTCCACGGCCTTCCAGCTCAAGGAAGGCGTCACGTTCCACGACGGCACCCCGTTCGACGCCGAGGCCGTCTGCTTCAACTTCGAGCGCTGGTTCAACTGGACGGGCATCCAGCAGGCGGAGACGACGTCCTACTACTACGGCTCGCTGTTCCGTGGCTTCGCCGACAGCCCCGAGGATGCCGTCTACGAGTCCTGTGAGGCCACCGGTGACAACGAGGTCACCATCAACCTGGCCAAGCCTTTCGCAGGATTCATCGCCGCCCTGTCCCTGCCGGCCTTCGCCATGCAGAGCCCGACGGCGCTCGAGGAGTTCGCGGCGGACGACATCGGTGGCACCGCCGAAGCCCCCTCGCTGAGCGAGTACGCCCTCGGCCACCCCGTGGGAACCGGGCCCTTCAAGTTCGACTCCTGGAACGTCGGTCAGCAGCTCGAGCTGTCGATCTACGACGACTACTGGGGCGACAAGGGCCAGATCACCAAGACGATCTTCCGCATCATCGATGACCCTCAGGCGCGCCGCCAGGCTCTGGAGGCCGGCGACATCGACGGCTACGACCTCGTCGCTCCCGCCGACACCCAGTCCCTCGCGGACGCGGGCTACAACATCACGCCGCGCGATCCCTTCACCATCCTCTACCTGGGCATGAACCAGGCCATTCCCGAGCTCGCCGACCCGCAGGTCCGCGAGGCGATCGCGCACGCGATCGACAAGGAGGCGCTCGTGGCACAGACCCTGCCCGAGGGCACGGAGGTCGCCACGCAGTTCATCCCCGAGGTCGTCGACGGCTACAACGAGGACGTCACGACGTACGACTACGACCCCGAGCGCGCGAAGGAACTCCTCGCCGAGGCCGGCTACCCGGACGGGTTCGACGTCACGTTCAACTACCCGACCAACGTCTCGCGTCCGTACATGCCCACCCCCGAGCAGGTGTTCACGAACCTCCAGGCGCAGCTGAGCGAGGTCGGCATCACCGTGAATCCCGCTCCCGCCGCCTGGTCGCCCGATTACCTGAACCAGGTCCAGGGCACCCCGGATCACGGCCTGCACCTGCTCGGCTGGACCGGCGACTACAACGACACCGACAACTTCATCGGCGTCTTCTTCGGGCAGGAGAAGCTCGAGTTCGGCTTCGACAACCCCGAGCTGTTCGCGGCCCTCGACGAGGCCCGCGGCATCAGCGACCGCGACGAGCAGACCGAGCTCTACAAGGAGATCAACGAGCAGATCGCCGAGTTCAACCCGGCCATCCCGCTCGCCCACCCGGCTCCCTCGCTCGCGTTCGCACCCCGCGTCACCTCCTACCCGGCGAGCCCCGTCAATGACGAGGTCTTCACCGACATCGAGCTGAGCGAGTAGCAGCACAACCCCGCATGGGTCGGCCACCGGTTCCGGTGGCCGACCCATGGCGTGTTCCCCCTGCCCGGCAGTCGCCGGTCATCCCGGAAGGATCCTGAGTGTTACGCGTCATCGGTAAGCGGCTAGCCCTGCTGATCCCCACCCTGTTCGGCCTGTCCGTGCTGCTGTTCCTGTGGGTGCGCAGCCTCCCCGGCGGTCCCGCGACCGCGCTCCTGGGAGAGAAGGCGACGCCCGAGGCGATCGCCCGCGTCAACGAGCTGTACGGTTTCGACCGTCCGCTCATCACGCAGTACCTGACGTACATCGGGAAGCTGCTCCAGGGTGACTTCGGAGTCTCCATCAACACGGGGCGCCCGGTGCTCGAGGAGTTCGCGACGCGCTTCCCGGCGACCATCGAACTGACCGTCGTCGCCCTGATCTTCGCCATCGGCGTCGGGGTCCCGCTCGGGTATCTCGCCGCCCGGCACTACGGCCGCTTCCTCGACCACAGTTCCGTGGTGCTCAGCCTCATCGGCATCACGGTGCCCGTGTTCTTCCTCGCGTTCATCCTGAAGTACCTGTTCGCCATCCAGTGGTCCCTCCTGCCGCCCGACGGCAGGCAGGACCCGCGCATGGATGCGACCCACTACACGCAGTTCTACGTCCTGGACGGCGTCCTGACGGGCGAGTACGACGCCGCATGGGACGCGTTCCTGCACCTGATCCTGCCGGGACTGGCACTGGGCACCATTCCACTGGCGATCATCGTGCGCATCACGCGGGCCTCGGTCCTCGAGGTGCAGAACGCCGACTACGTGCGCACCGCCCGCGCCAAGGGCCTGATGGAGCGCACCATCCGCGGCAGCTTCATCCTGCGGAACGCGATGCTGCCCGTGGTCACGACCATCGGCCTCCAGCTGGGCCTGCTCATCTCGGGGGCGGTCCTCACCGAGACGGTCTTCGCGTTCAACGGGATCGGCCGCTTCCTCCGTGATGCGATCTTCGGTCTCGACTATCCCGTGCTCCAGGGCTTCATCATCTTCATCGCGATCCTGTACGCGCTCATCAACCTGATCGTCGACCTGTCCTACTCCGTCATCGACCCGAGGGTGCGTGTGCAATGAGTACCATCCTGCCTCCCGCCGCCGGTGGTTCGGCGGCTCCGAACGATCCCGCCATCGACACCGGTGGTGGAACCGGCCTCTGGAAGGACGCGTTCCTGCGCCTGCGCAGGAACCCGCAGGCGATCGTGGGCGCCGTCATCATCGGGCTCTTCCTGCTGGTGGCCGTCCTTGCTCCGCTCCTCGCTCCGTACGGCGGGGACGAGCTGCCGGGCCGTACCTCGATCACCCCCACCACCATCCCCGGTCCGGGCGAGATCGACGGCTTCCCGCTGGGCCTCGACCGGTTCGGCGGTGACGTCCTCAGCAAGCTCATCTGGGGCGCACAGGCATCCCTGCTCATCGGCGTCGTCTCGACGGCGCTGGGGCTCGCGGGTGGCATGCTGCTCGGTGTCCTGGCCGGTGGCCTCGGCGGCTGGGTGGACAACGTCATCATGCGCTTCGTGGACATCCTGCTGTCCGTGCCCAACCTCCTCCTCGCCGTCAGCATCGCCGCGATCCTCGGCCAGAGTTCCTACGCGATCATGATCGCGATCGGCGTCTCGCAGATCCCGATCTTCGCGAGGCTCCTGCGGTCCTCCATGCTCTCGCAGCGCGGAGCGGACTACATCCTCGCGGCGCAGACCCTCGGCCTCAGCCGCCGGACCATCACCATGAGCCATCTGCTGCCGAACAGCATGGGCCCGGTGATCGTCCAGGCCACCCTGACCCTCGCGACCGCCGTCATCGACGCAGCCGCGCTGTCCTTCCTCGGACTCGGCGGCGGGCTGCCCCAGGCTGCGGAGTGGGGACGCATGCTCACCTACGCCCAGGCCGAACTGGCGGTCGCGCCGCAGCTCGCCTTCCTCCCGGGTGCCTGCATCGCGATCACCGCGCTGGGCTTCACCCTGCTGGGGGAGTCCCTGCGCGAGGCGCTCGACCCCAAGACCCGCCGGAAGTAACCCGGACCAGCGGGAGAGCGGCCATCACCCTCGCGGGTGGTGGCCGCTTCCGCGTGGGTCCGGTGAGGTTCGGGTGTCGAAGCGGCGTCTGTAGTCGGTCGGGGTGGTCGCGAAGGCGACCGCGAAGCTCTGGCGGAGTGTGACGGCTGCACCGAATCCGCAGTCGGCTGCGATCCGGTCGGCGGTGAGGTTCGTGGTCTCCAGCAGCCGCCGGGCGGCGTCGAGACGCCTGGACCGTATCCACGCCGAGGGTGTGGTGCCGGTGGCTTCCCGGAACGCGCGGACGAACGTGCGGCGGCTCATCTGCGCCTGCTGCGCCAGGCGGTCGACGGTGAGCGGTTCGCGCAGGTTGCCCAGTGCCCACTCGAGCAGGTGGGCTATCGGGTCATCGCCGGAACGCTGCGGGACGGGGTGCTCGACGTACTGTGCCTGCCCGCCGTCGCGCCCACCATCCGCCCGTCGTCGAACCAGGAGGGCACCACCACGACGTCCGCTCCCGCTGCGGCGTCGGGGCCCTCGATGCCGGTCAGCCGGTACCCCTCGGCGGTCCGGATCGACGGCGGACCGTCGGAGAACAGGCTGGTCCTCCACTGCCCGAGTCCCTGCCGGGTGACCTCGTCGAAGACCAGCTGCGGAACGGCGAGATGGAACATCGTCACGCCGTCGAACGCGTAGACGGCAAGATGCATGACACCCCTCCGGATTGGCCTGATTCCATCGTAGGCGGGCATTCGTGCCACTGTCGGATCCTCCGCACACCGGCAAGGATGAGAATGATGCCCGTCCGGGCGATCGCACCGTCCCCCTTCCTCGGAGACCCACCATGAGCACCCCCCGCCGCGCCCTCGTCCTCGTCGATATCCAGCAGCAGTACTTCAGCGGTCTCCTCGAGATCAGGTATCCGCCGCACGGGCAGTCCCTGGCACGGATCACCACAGCCATCGATGCGGCTACCGCTGCCGGTATCCCCGTCGCGGTCGTTCAGCACACTGCAGGCGACGGTGCTCCCGTCTTCGCCCCGGGATCACCGGAGTTCGAGCTCCACCCGGAGGTCGAGCTCCGGCGGACCGAGGGGTGGAAGAGCGTCGTCAAGCGGTACGGTTCCGTCTACGCCGACACCGACCTCGCGCAGTGGCTGCGTGAGCACGATGTCGACACGGTCACGCTCGTCGGGTACATGACCAACAACTGCATCCTCGCCTCGGCCGTCGAAGCCGAGGTCCTCGGGTTCGCCACCGAGGTCCTCTCCGACGCCACAGGTGCGATCGACATCGCCAACGACGCCGGTTCCGCTGATGCGAGGACCGTGCACACGACGCTGCTGGCCCTGCTCAACTCCAATTGGGCCTCCGTCGCCACCACGCACGCCTGGACCGCGGCCCTGGCCACTGATCGAGCACTGCCCGGAAGCGACCTGGGCACCTCCGCAGCAGCCGGAACGGCGCACGCCGCCCACTCCTGAGCGCCGACGACGCACCGGGTTCTCCCCGTCTTGCTAGGGTGACAGCGACGGATCCCGGCCGAGGCGGAGCACGTGCGCAGTACGCGCTCCTCTCCGGGGTTACCCCGGGGCACGCAGACCGACCAGCACAGGGCGCCTCAGGCACCTGACTGCGCTGCGCGCAGCTCAGTGCCCGAACAGAAGGACAGGTCGGCCGGGATCCGTCGCCCGCAGATCGGCAGGGCAGTGCAGGCGAGGGGGGGCCATGGAGGACGAGCGAGCAACGACCGGCCACGGCGGTGAGCCTCGTCCCGGGCCCCGGCGTGCCGGATCCTCTCCGACGGAGGCAGGAGCCGTACTCGCGCGACGACCTACCCCCGGCGGTCCGGGCCTGGCATTCCTCCTTGCCGCTGCCTTCCTCGACTCTTCCTCCTGGCGGCGCGAGGACCTGATCGGGGCGGGCGCCGCGGTCCTCGGAGCCCGACGACGCTGGCTCGGCCCCGTGGTCCGCGCGGTGCTGTCCGGCTACCCGCGGCGCCCCGACGGCGCCCCCCGGGAACTCGCACGCTGGATCGCTGCGCAACCCGTGTTCGCCGACGCAGTGGAGAAGGCAGCAGCCCTGGGCACGCCGATCCGTCCAGCCCGTTTCCTCGTCCAGGCGGACGACGGGCGGACGCATCCTCCGGGACCGGCTCCGACGGACGCCGCGGTCGGGCCGGCGCCCGCATCGGGGGTCGAGGATCTTGCGTGGCTGGCCCGCGAGCTGAGGCTGACACCGGGCGAGCTGGACTGGTTCGCCGACACCCGGCACTGGAACCGTCGGGCAGGCTCCGCGCTGCAGCACTACCGGTACGTCTGGCGCGTCCGCCCGGGAAGGGTGCCCCGTCTCCTCGAGATCCCCGGGATCCGGCTACGCACGGTGCAGCGTCGTGTGCTCGATCTCCTGCTCGCACCGATGCCCCTGCACGGGGCGGCCCACGGCTTCGTCCCCGGGCGGAGCGCACGGACCGGCGCTCGCATCCACTCCGGCTCCGACGTCGTGATCTCCCTCGACCTCGTCTCGTTCTTCGCCCGCGTTACACCAGGCCGGGTCTTCGGTGTGTTCCGGCAGGCGGGCTTCCCCGAGGCCACCGCGCACGCCCTGACCGGGCTGTGCACCCACGCGGTCCCGGAGAGGGTCCTGCGGGACATGCCCGGCGGCGGGAGCGGGCAGGAGCGCTTCGACCTCGCCCAGGCGCTCCGCGCGAGCCACCTCCCGCAGGGTGCACCGTCGTCGCCCGCCCTCGCGAACCTCGCCGTGCGCCGACTGGACTCGCGGCTGGCGGGCTGGGCGGAGGCCGCGGGCAGCCGCTACACCCGCTACGCGGACGATCTCGCCTTCAGCGGACCCGGCGCCCTTGCCCGTCGCGCGGACGCCTTCGTCCGAGGCGTCGAGCGGATCGTCGAGGCCGAGGGCCACAGCGTCAACCCACGGAAGACGCGTGTCCGCGGTGCTTCGGTGCGGCAGACCGTGACCGGTGTCGTCGTGAACGTCCATCCCGGGGTCCCTCGCCCCGACTACGACGCCCTCAAGGCGACCCTGCACAACTGCGTGGTAAGCGGTCCCGAGTCGCAGCGCCGGGGCCGGACGGACTTCCGGGCCCATCTCGCCGGCCGGATCGCCTGGGTCGAGTCGCTCGATCCGCCGCGCGGGAGGAAGCTCCGGAAGGCCTTCGACCTGATCGTCTGGTGAGGCGCGGGCTAGGAGGCCAGTTCCTCGCCGATGTTGAGCTCGTTCCCCGGAATGGATGCCAGGAGCTTGCGGGTGTAGGGGTGACGCGGATTCTGGAACACCTCCTCGGAGCTGGCGGCCTCGACGAGCTCGCCGTCCTTCATCACGCAGACGTAGTCCGAGATAAGCCGCACCACCGCGAGGTCGTGCGAGATGAACAGGTAGCTCAGTCCCAGTTCGGACTGCAGGTCGCCCAGCAGCTTGAGGATCTGGGCCTGCACCAGGACGTCGAGTGCGGAGACCGGCTCGTCGCACACGATCAGTTCGGGCTGCAGGGCGAGGGCGCGCGCGATCGCCACACGCTGCCGCTGGCCGCCGGAGAGCTCCGCGGGGTAGCGGCGCAGCGCGTTCTGCGGCAACGAGACCTGGTCCATCAACTCGCGGACGCGTACAGCACGCTCTTTCTTCGACCCGCGCTTGTAGGCGTTGAGCGGCTCTTCCACGATCCGCTCGATGGTGAACATCGGGTTCAGGGAGGAGTAGGGATCCTGGAAGATGGGCTGCACGCGCTGGCGGAAGTCGTTCAGCTGGGCCTTGTCGAGGGTGGCTACGTCCATGCCGTCGAACGTCATGGTGCCGGACGTCGGTTCGATCAGCTTGAGCAGCATGCGCGCCGTCGTCGTCTTGCCGGAACCGGACTCACCGACGATCGCGACCGTCTGGCCGCGGGGGACATCCAGCGTGACGTTCTTCGCGGCATAGAAGTCCTCTTTGCTGCCGCGGCGCTTGTAGATCTTCGTGAGGTCCCGGATCTCGACGATGTTCGGCGGAGCAGCGGGAGCGTCGTCCCCCGCGGGTACCACCGGCCGGTCGGAGGACGACGTCGCGGCGTGCGCTCCGGCCGTCGCCGGGGGCCCGTCCAGCTGCGCGGGGGAGGACTTGCCGTCGGTGGCGACCGGGCCGTCGTGCCCCGCCTCGTGCTCCGCGAAGACGGCCTCGGCGAGCTTCAGCCGCGTCGCGGCGTCGGCGTTGAAGGCGCCCGGACGCAGCCGTACGGCAGCGACACTCGGGGCGGCCCGCACGAGCGACTGCGTGTAGGGGTGCTGGGGATCGTTCAGCAACTGCTCGGCCGGGCCGGTCTCGACCACCCGGCCGCGGTGCATGACGACCAGCTGGGACGCCCGCTCCGCCGCAAGGCCGAGATCGTGGGTGATGAGGAGGACCGACGTGCCCAGCTGTTCGGTCATGCTGTCGATCTGGTCGAGGATGGTGCGCTGCACCGTCACGTCGAGGGCCGATGTCGGCTCGTCGGCGATGAGGAGTCGCGGCTGGCAGGCGAGGCCGATCGCGATGAGCGCCCGCTGGCGCATGCCGCCCGAGAACTCGTGCGGGTACTGCTTCGCGCGTTCGCCGGCATCAGGCAGCCCGGCGGCCGTCAGGACGTCGATCACCCGCTGCTTCACGTTCTTCTTCGTCGCCATGCCGTGGACGAGGAGGGTCTCGGCGACCTGCGTGCCGATCTTCGTCACCGGGTTCAGGTTGGACATCGGGTCCTGCGGGACGAGGCCGATCGCCCGCCCGCGGATGGAGCGCATCTTCGCCTCGGGGAGGGCGACCAGGTCCTGGCCCTCGAAGAGGATGCTTCCGGAGGCCACCCTGCCGTTGCCGGGCAGCAGCCCGATGCACGCCATCGCCGTCGTCGATTTGCCCGACCCGGATTCGCCCACGATCGCCAGGGTGCTGCCTCGCCTGAGGGTGAAACTGGCGTCCTCGACCGCCTGGACCTCGCCGTGGGTGGTGCGGAAGCTCACCGCCAGATTGCGCACCTCGAGCAGGGGTGCGTCGAGGGTCTCGGGCTGATGGGTCGCTTCTGCGGCGGGGGTGATGTCCGTCATAGCACCATCGTGCCCTACCGGCCGGGGGTTCGCCGCCCACCGGGCGGCAGCCCGCCTAACTTTTCGGGAACGATGCGCCCGCTGCGCCCGCAGGGGTGAGGCGGGCGGCCAGGTGGTCGACCGCCAGGCGGTAGCCGTCGATGCCCGCGCCGACGATCACCGCGTCCGCGACACCCGAGATGTGGGAGTGGTGCCGGAAATCCTCCCGCCGGTGGATGTTGCTGATGTGCACCTCCACGACCGGGAGGCCGACGCCGGCGAGGGCGTCGCGGATGGCGATCGAGGTGTGCGTGAAGGCGCCGGCGTTGATGACGATCCCGTCCGCTGTCCCGCGGGCGGCATGGATCGCGTCGATGATCGCGCCCTCGTGGTTGGACTGCATCGCGGTGACCGTGCATCCGCGTCCGGCGGCGGTGTCCGAGGCGAGGCGCACGACGTCGTCGAGCGTCGCCGTGCCGTACACGTCCGGTTCCCGGCTGCCGAGCAGGTTCAGGTTGGGTCCGTTGATCACGAGGATGCTGGGGGTGCGCGCCGGGGTCATGCCCTAACTATGCCGCACTCGTGTCCGGCGCCACCGGATCCGATCGGCGCGACCGGAGGCGGACCGCGCCGAGCGCGCCGACCACGGTGATCAGGCTCATGGCGGCGAGGACGACCCCGGGATGCCACCAGGCGCCGTCGGTCGCGATACCGAACCGCTGCGTGATCGACGGCGCGAAGCCCGCGACGATCGCGGCGATGCTGTAGGCGAAGGACAGCGCGGTGAACGCCGTCGCCGGTTCGAAGATGTCCGCCATCAGCCCGCCGAGCGCGGCCCAGCTGGCCGTCGGCAGGATACCGCCGAGGATGATCGCCGCGATGTACATCGGCTCGGTGGCGATGCTGATCACCCAGTACAGGGGGAAGGCGATCAGCGCCGTCCCGAGGGCGCCGCCGGCGACGACCTTCGCCGATCCGATGCGCATGGCGAGATACCCGAAGGCCGGGATGGTGACCAGCTGCAGCAGGGAGCCCACGAGGGCGGCGTTCAGCACGGTCGCCTGGGACAGCCCGAGCGTCTCGGTGCCGTACGCCTGGGTGTAGGTGACCATCAGGAAGTAGGAGCCGATCCCGAGCACCGCGGAACCGATGGCGACGACGATCGCGACGGGCTGGGATGCCAGGACCTCCAGGAAGGGGATCCGGGGAAGCGCCTGCGTCCGGCTGGTCTCCCTGAACACGGGCGTCTCGTCGATCGCGAGGCGAAGGTAGATCGCGACGGCGAGGAACGGGAAGGCGAGCAGGAACGGGATGCGCCAGCCCCAGGTGGTCATGACGTCCGGGGCGAGGACGGCCAGTGCGAGGAAGATGGCGGAGATGAGCATCGTGCCCACCGGGGACCCCAGCTGTGGGATCGAGGCGTACAGGGCGCGCTTGCGGGGCTCGGCGTGTTCGGTGGCGATGAGGATGGAACCGCCCCACTCGCCGCCGAGGGACAGTCCCTGCAGGAGCCGGAGGACCGTCAGGATGATCGGGGCCCAGACGCCGATGGTGTTGTAGTCGGGCAGCAGGCCCACGGTGCCGGTCGCCACACCCATCAGGGTGATGGTCCAGATGAGGGTCCGCTTCCGGCCGATCCGGTCGCCGAGGTGTCCGAAGAGGATGGCGCCCAACGGCCGCGCGACGAAGCCCATGGCGAAGACCAGGAAGGCCGACAGTGTTCCGGCCAGCGGATCCTGCTCGGTGAAGAACACGGTGTTGAAGACGAGCGCGGCAGCCGTGCCGAACACGTAGAAGTCATAGGACTCGAGGGCGGTTCCGACGAAGGAGGCTCCCGCGACGCGGCGGGCCATACGCGGATTCGTGGAAGGGGTCTGCTGCACGGTTGTGGACACGCTGAAATCCTCCTCCTGCCGCGGCGTCCGGGCCATCTTTCACGACGAACATCACACCCCCTCGGGCGGGGCTGTCCGGCGTCGACTCAGGCCGGCAGCGGGGTGGGGGTGTGCGCGGCGACGATGGCGCGTCCGGCGGTGACGAGGGAGTCCGTCACGGTCGTCGGGTCGCCCATGAAACCGTGCACCATCGCGCCGTCGCGCAGCATGATCAGCTGGTCCGCGACGACATCGGGACTGTCGGTCCCGAGGTCCGTCAGCAGGCCGGCCACGACGTCGTGCAGCCATGAACGGTAACGCTCGACGGCGGACCGGACGATATGTCCGTCGGCCGGGTACTCGGCGGCGGCGTTGATGAACACGCATCCTCGGAACCCCGGACGGCATGCCGCACCGCCGTTCGCCGCGGCCAGCTGCAGCAGAACGGCGCAGGAGTCGAGTCCCGCCGTCCGCTCCCGGTCGACGGCCTCCTTCAGTTGTTCGAGCTGCTCATCGAGGTAGGCCTCGACGAGGTGGTCCTTGGACTGGAAATGCCGGTAGAACGTCACCTTGGTCGTGCCGGCGTCGGCGATCACCTTGTCCGCACTCACCGCACGGAGGCTGGTCGTCGCGAAGAGATGCGTCGCCGACGCCAGGATGCGATCGCGGACGGGTGGAAGGGGCGTCATCGTGCTCCAGGATCGATCGGGCGTGGAAGGACGGAATTAGGTCCTCGGTAGAGTTACTAGTTAGTCTACCAAGAGCGGGCGTCACCCACGCCCCATGACGGAAGGATCGACCATGAGTGCGCTCTACACGGCAGTAGCGACGGCGACCGGCGACGGACGCAACGGTGAGGCACGGACCGACGACGGCCAGCTCGTCGTAGACCTCGCGGTCCCGAAGGAGATGGGCGGCGCCGGTGGCGCGACCAACCCCGAGCAGCTCTTCGCCGTCGGCTACGCGGCGTGCTTCCACAGCGCCCTGAAGCTGGTGGCGAGCCGCAGCAAGGCGAGGATCAGCGACACTGCGGTCACCGCAGAGGTCAGCATCAACCCCGTGGACGGCGGAGCGTTCCAGCTCGCCGTGGCGCTGCACGCCGAGATCGGCGGAGTGGATCAGGAGACCGCGAACACCCTCGTGGAGCAGGCGCACCAGGTGTGCCCGTACTCCAACGCGACGCGCGGCAACATCGAGGTCACGGTCGACGCCACGATCGGCTGACGAGTCCGCGGACACGCCGGCAGGCCCCCGCGGGTGCGGGGGCCCGCCGGCGTTCGATGGCGGGACAGCTACTTCCGGAGCGACACCGCGATCTGCTGCATGATCGTCGGATCTGACAGGGTCGTCGCATCCCCGACCTCGCGGCCCTCGGCGACGTCCTTGAGCAGGCGGCGCATGATCTTCCCGCTGCGGGTCTTCGGCAGTTCCGGAACCACCAGGATGTTCCGCGGTTTGGCGATCGGGCCGATCTCCTTGGCGACGTGGTTCCGCAGGGTCGTGACGATGTCGTCGTCGTCCTTCGCTGAACCACGCAGGATGACGAAGGCGACGACGGCCTCTCCCGTGGTCTCGTCGGTCGCACCGACGACGGCCGCCTCGGCCACCGAGGGATGGCTCACGAGCGCCGACTCGATCTCCGTGGTGGACAGCCGGTGGCCGGAGATGTTCATGACGTCGTCCACCCGCCCGAGGAGCCAGATGTCTCCGTCGCCGTCCTTCTTGGCACCGTCCCCCGCGAAGTACATGGCATCGAAGCGGGACCAGTAGGTGTCCTTGAAGCGCTGCGGATCCCCCCAGATACCCCTCAGCATCGAGGGCCAGGGCTCGCGGATGACCAGGTAGCCGCCGGAGCCGTCCGGCACGGACTCACCCATCTCGTCGACCACGTCGATCTTGATCCCCGGCACGGCGACCTGGGCGGATCCGGGCTTCGTCGCGGTGACGCCGGGCATCGGGGCGATCATGTGGGCGCCCGTCTCCGTCTGCCACCAGGTGTCGACGATCGGGGCGTTGCCTCCGCCGATGACCTCCCGGTACCACATCCAGGCTTCGGGATTGATGGGCTCACCGACGGAGCCCAGCACGCGGATGGAGGAGAGGTCGTACTTCTTCGGTATGTCACGCCCCCACTTCATGAAGGTCCGGATGGCGGTCGGCGCGGTGTAGAGGATGGACACCTTGTACTTCTCGATGAGCTCCCACCACCGGCCCTGGTGCGGAGTGTCCGGTGTCCCCTCGTACATGAGCTGGGTGGCACCGTTCACGAGCGGCGCGTAGGCGACATAACTGTGGCCCGTCACCCAGCCGATGTCGGCCGTGCACCAGAAGACGTCGGTCTCGGGGCGCAGGTCGAACGTGTTCAGGTGCGTGAAGGCGGTCTGCGTCAGGTAGCCGCCGGTCGTGTGCAGGATGCCCTTCGGCTTCCCCGTGGTCCCCGAGGTGTAGAGGATGAACAGCGGGTGCTCCGCATCGTGCGGCACAGCCGTGTGCTCGTCGGAAGCGCCGTCGACGACGTCGTGCCACCAGACGTCGCGCCCTTCGGTCCATTCGACCGGCTCGTTGTTCCGCTGTACGACGACGACGCTCGTGACGGTGTGTCCCTCCCTCTCCAACGCGCCGTCGACGGCGGGCTTGAGCGCGCTCGGCTTGCCCCGGCGATAGGTTCCGTCGGACGTGACGACCAGCTTGGCCTGGGCGTCGTCGATGCGGCTGCGGAGCGCGTCGGCCGAGAACCCGCCGAAGACCACGGAGTGGACCGCACCGATGCGCGCGCAGGCCAGCATCGTGACGACTGCCTCCGGGATCATGGGCAGGTAGACCGCGACGCGATCGCCCTTCTGCACGCCGAGCGATTCGAAGGCGTTGGCGGCCTTCTTGACCTCCTGGGTCAGTTCCGCGTAGGTGATGGTGCGGGTATCGCCGGGCTCGCCCTCGAAGTGGATGGCCACGCGGTCGCCCAGGCCGGCCTCGACATGCCGGTCCAGCGCGTTGTATGCCGCATTGATGGTCCCGCCGACGAACCACTTGGCGAAGGGCGCCTCGGACCAGTCGAGGGTCTGCGTGAAGTCCTGGTCCCAGGTCAGGAGTTTCCGTGCCTGCCCGGCCCAGAACTCGGTGCCCTGGTCCTTCGCCTCCTCGTAGAGGGCGGGCTGTGCCACCGCACGGGCGGCGAACTCCTCGCTGGGCGGGAATCGGCGCTCCTCGTGCAGCAGGTTCTCGAAGGCGTCGCCTTGTCGTTCGGCGCTCATGGTCTACCCCTTTGTGGCGTGGTCGGTGACGTTCGGGACGCAGGGCGGTACGCCGGCTCGCCGCACCACCACGTGCTCTAGGGGAACACTATCGATTTCTCCGCCCGCCATGTGCCCCGCATCACAGGACCAAGCCGAGTTGCGGCGATTCTGCGGTGAGCGGCTTCCTCCGGCGGGAGCTGTTCCGGTGGAGAAGGGCCGGGCCGGTGGCTAGTGTGGACGGAGGGAACCGATGCCGGCGGTCGATGGCTGCCGGTGACCAGCGCTACGAACGGGAGTACCACATGACCGAAACATCCGAAGGACAGCGCAGCACCAGCGCTCAGGCGACGGCGGAGGGTGCCCCCGGCCCGAGCGAAGCTGTCCTCGGGCCGTTCACGCTGCGGGAGATCGTGTTCGGCGCCGGTGTGGCGCTCGTCTTCCTCGGGACTCTGCTGCCCTTCGTGGACGGCAGGGTCCAGTACACCACTTTCTGGAGCAGTGCGTCCCTGTTCTTCGTCGGGATCGGGATCCTCCTTCCGATCATCGCGCTCGCACTCCTCGCCGGGAGGCGACTGGGAAGCCCGGGTCTTCGGGTGGGTTCCCTGTCGGTCGACCAGTTCGCATCGGTCACGGCGGTGCTGGCAGCGACCTTCTTCTTCCTGCAGACCGTCACGGCCTTCCAGGTGGGGCCGCTGGTGGCCCTGATCGGTTCGCTGGCCATGCTCGCCACGACCGTCGTGGGTCCGTTCCTGCCCACGATCAGGAACGATTTCGCCGACCGTCCGGAGGTACCGGCACATCTCGCCGCGCGGCCCATCACGGCCGCCCGCCCGAGGCCACCGAAGCCTGCGAAACCGGCTTCGGGATCGAGCGCCGAGCCCGTCCCGGGCACCGGGAGCACGGGCCGGACGGAGCACGCCCGGGTCAACCCGGCCGCCGCAGCCGTACGACAGAATGGAGCCGGGCTGTACGGCGCGGGTGGTGCCGGCGTCGTCGGTGCGGGCCCTGCAGCCTCGGGTCAGTCAGGGCTGGAGCGCGACCCGTCCCAGGAGCCGGCCTCCGGTGAGTCGTCCGGGGTCACGCCTGCAGCCCAGGCCACGGGGACCGGAGCGAGCGCGGTCAGGGCAGGATCGCCCTCCGATACGGACGGGGCCGGAGCTTCCGCAGCGGAGGCGCCGGACGCCGCTTCCTCCCACTCCACTCCCGTCGCAGGGCAGGAGACCCGCGTCCACGACGTCGTCCGGGACGACCCCACGCGTGAGCACGGCACGAGCGAGCAGGGCGAGCCGAGCCGACAGGAACCGATCACCGCGACCCGGTCCGCGGAGGAGGAGGAGCCCGTCGTCGAGGCGTTCTGGTTCGCCGTCGGTTCTCCCCGGCCCGTGTTCGACGAGCAGACGGGTCGGGAGATCTTCACGCTGCAGCCGGGGGACTGGGAGGTCGGCATCTCCGATCGCGGACATGAGTTCCTGGTCCAGGACAAGCGCACCGGTGCCATCGGGATCCTGCGGGACCTGCGCAACATCGAGCGCGCTCCGCGGGACTGAACGAACACCCGCCACTGGTGACCAGTGGTTCCCGCAGTACCGCCGGAAGGAGACATGATCGTGGCAGGACGGACAGCGAAGGCGGAGGAGGAATCCCCGGTCGCGCTCAAGCGCAGGGCCCGGAAGATCAACAGGATCCTGGGGGAGACCTACCCCTACGCCGTCGCCGAACTCGATTTCCGCACTGCCTTCGAGCTCCTGGTGGCAACGGTCCTCTCGGCGCAGACCACGGACGTGAGGGTGAACCTGACCACGCCCGCCCTGTTCGAACGGTATCCCGATGCCAGGGCGCTGTCGGAGGCCCAGGAACTCGAACTCCAGGAGATCATCCGGCCCACCGGCTTCTATCGGGCGAAGGCCAACAGCCTCCTCGCGCTGTCCCGACGGCTGGTCGACGAGTTCGACGGCGAAGTGCCCGACCGGCTCGAAGACCTCGTGACTCTCCCGGGGGTGGGCCGCAAGACGGCGAACGTCGTCCTGGGCAATGCCTTCGGCACGCCCGGCATCACTGTCGACACGCACTTCGGGCGGCTGTCACGCCGGTTCCGCTGGACGTCCTCGGAGGACCCGGTCAAGGTGGAGCTCGAGGTCGGCGCCCTCTTCGATCGCAAGGACTGGACGATGCTGTCCCATCGGGTGGTCTTCCACGGACGGAGGATCTGCCATGCGAAGAAGCCGGCCTGCGGGGTCTGCCCGGTCGCCGCGCTCTGTCCCTCCTACGGTGAGGGCGAGACAGACCCCATGAAGGCCGCGAAGCTGCTGAAGTACGAACTGGCTCCCGGCCGCGAGGAGCTGCTGGAGCTGATGCGCGCCGGTCGTACCAGGGCCGAACTGCGTGAGGCCGGGCACGGTCTGGGTGCCTAGGTCCCCACGCGTGCCGGTCGGACCCGTTGTTACGGACTCGGTGTGACCGCCTACTCGGAACTGGCCTCCTGGCTCACGGCCACGGCGGAGACAGACGCCTCCCTGCTCCGGCCCGACGGCTGGCAGTTCGCCACCCTGGATCCCGCGAGGAGCCGGAGGGCGGCGGTGCTCATCCTCTTCGGCGCACGGGACACCGTGCCTGCGGACCGAGGCCGGGACGCACTGCGTCACGATGACCTCGACCTGCTGTTCGTCATGCGTGCCGGCACCCTCGCGCACCATCCGGGGCAGGTCGCCTTTCCCGGCGGTGCCATCGATGAAGGGGATCTGGACGAGGCAGCAGCCGCGCTGCGGGAGGCTCGGGAGGAGACAGGACTTCTCCCGGACGGAGTCGAGATCCTGGGCCTGTTGCCGGAAGTGGGTCTTCCGGTCAGCAATTTCATGGTCACACCCGTGCTCGGCTGGTGGGTCGAACAGTGTCCGGTGCATGCGGTCGACACGGCGGAGTCGGAGGTGGTCTTCAGGTGTCCCGTGAGCACGCTGCTCGACGCGACCCATCGGAGGACGGCCGTCCTGCGACGGGACGGGTTCGTCAGTCGAACGCCCGCCTTCCTCACGCCCGATGCCACGATCTGGGGCTTCACGGCGATGCTGCTGGATGCCGTGTTCGACGGGGTCGGGTGGACCCGGCCCTGGGACCGGGCCCAGGAGATACCCGCGCCGCTGTGAGCCGACCGGGTCCCCGGGCCTGAGGTCACGTCCTTCCATCGGCCCCGGGATGGGCCCGGCAGCCGGGACGGCTACTTGGCGTCGGCGTAGGAACGGACCGTGACGGTGGTGATGGAGAACTCGATCGGCATCTCCCCGAAGATCAGCCGGGTCGCGGCGCGGGCAGCGTCCTCGAGGATCAGTGTCGCCTCGGCCGCCGACCCGGCGGGCACGTGCAGCATGACCTCGTCGTGCAGGAAGAAGGCGATACGACTCCGCGGAGCCGGGATACCGCTGGCCACCAGCCGACGCCTGATCTCCGCGAGCCAGCACAGGGCCCATTCGGCAGCGGTGGACTGCACCACGAAATTGCGGGTGAAGCGCCCTCGCGCACGCGCCGCACCGTCCGCGCGACGCTGTTCCTCCGCCGTCGTCGTCCGCTGCCGAGCACGCCATTCGTCCGAGGCAGGGGGGCATCCGCGCCCCAGATAGCTCGATACTCCGGCTCCCGACTCGCCCGCCCGTGCGGCAGCCTCGACGACCCCGATCGCACGCGGGTAGGCGCGCGCCAGCTGAGGCATCAACCTGCCGGACTCGCCGCTCGTCGCGCCGTACATGGCTCCGAGCATCGCGAGCTTCGCCTTCGACCGGTCCCCACCGAAGCCCTGGTCCGCGATCCCCTGGTACAGGTCCCTGCCCCGTGCCGCGTCGGCCAGTGCGGAATCCCGAGCGAGGGCCGCGAGGACCCTGGGTTCCAGTTGCGCCGCGTCGGAGACGATGAGCACGTGGCCGTCGTCGGGACGGACCGCATCCCGGACCTGGCGTGGAATCTGCAGCGCACCACCGCCCTTGGACGCCCACCTACCGGAGACGACCCCGCCCACCACGTACTCGGGGCGGAAGCGGCCGTCATGCACCCAGGTGTCGAGCCAGTTCCAGCCGTTGGCGGCCAGGAGGCGTGACAGCTTCTTGTAGGCGAGGAGCGGTCCGATCGCCTGATGCTGGTGTCGCTCGAGCTCCCACGAGCGCGTGGTGGCGACGTCGATACCCGCGCGATGAAGTGCACGCAGGACCTCCTGGGGTGAATCGGGATTGAGTGCAGGGTTCGCCAACGCCATCCGCAGTTCGCCGGCCAGCCGTTCCAGCTCGGCGGGACGCGCGCCGTCCGGCGGCCGCGGGCCCAGAGTGCGCTCGAGCAGTTCCTCATGCACGTCCCTGCGCCAGGGCAGGCCCCAGTACTCCATCTCGGAGGCGATGAGCGAACCGGCTGATTCGGCTGCGACGAGCAGATTGAGGCGTCCTGATCCCGTTGCCCCGCCCACGGCTGCCAACTGCTCTGCGAACTGTCCGGTGACGTCGTCGAGGGTCGGTCCTCCGGCCTGCCGTGGTTCGTCGAACAGGGAGTGCTGGTTCGGCGGGGGAGGAGGCGGCATCAGCAGCCGGGGTGGTCCGGTGCCGTCGTCGGTGGAGGCCGCGGACCTGAGCGAGTCGATATAGGGGGAGGGGCGGCAGGACCCCGAGGACGCGAGGATGTTCCTCGTCAGGCCGAGATCCCAGCACCGGTCGACGTCGACGCCTGCAGCCAGGAGGCGGGGGTACCAGGATCGGGTGCTGTCCCATACCCAGCGCGGCCGGTCGCCCTCGGCATCAGCCACCGCTCCGGGGAGCGACTCCCCGCTCACGACCGTCGGTCCACCCTGTGGCCGGCCCTGGTCATCGAGCCGTTGCAGCACGGCCCCTGGGGAGCCGCCGCGACTCGTCGGCTCGGGTGCCACCGCGATGTACATGACTGTATTGTCTGGCGCTGCGCTGTCATTCCGGTAATCCGCCGGTGACAGCGGGTGATCCGCCGTTGTCCACATACGTCGCGGTCGCATCGCGAGCTGACCGCCACGAGCGGAGGCTGGACCCATGACGCCGCAGCAGACGTGGACACCGGATGCCCGACGTCGGCCGGTCGTGCTGGCCGGCGCCCCCCAGTTCGTCCGTGATCACGTGGCGAGGGCCAGTGCGGCGGCGGGCGTCACCCCGGACTTCGTCGCAGGCGTCCCCGAGGCGCTGGCTCTTGATCCGGTGCTCCTGCTCGTCGGGGTCGAACAGGCGGCCGGAGGAGTGCAGGGCCATCGGGACGTGATCGTCGTCGGTGGAGCGGAGGACGAGCCGAGGATCTGGGGTATCGCGGCAGGACTGGAATCATCCCGCGTCGCGATCCTCCCGCAGGGTTCCGGCTGGCTCGCCGAACACCTGGGGCGTACGCTCAACCCCGCCGCCACGGGCGCCGTGGTCGGCTTCCTCGGTGCCGCAGGTGGGTGCGGGGTGAGCACTCTCGCCTACTGGTGCGCCCGTGCAGCGGTCCGGGGCGGCAGGACGGCGGTCCTGGTGGACGGCCAATCCCTCTACGGTGGGCTCGATCTTGCGCTCGGCCTCGAGGAGCGGCCCGGCGTACGCTGGCACGACCTCGCGGACATCCGCGGCACCCTCACTGCCGATCAGCTGGCAGCAGCGCTACCCGCCGACGGCGGACTGTCGGTCCTGTCCCATGCTGCTCGCGCGGAGGCCCCGCGCGGAGACTGTATGGGAAGTTCCCGGGCGGTGTTGGACGCAGCCCGTGGTGCTTTCCCCCTCAGTGTCATCGATCTGGGGAGCGCCGGGTCCGCGATCCCGTCCCTGACGACCGCC
>JASLAA010000025.1 GCA_030147325.1 Arthrobacter sp.
CCCGGCGGCGTAGGACGGCGCCCACACCATCGCCGCGGACGGGACCACCGTGTGAACGGCCCCGGCCACGGTGCGGAAGGCGTCCACGTAGGCGTCGGGCTGCTGGCCCCAGCCGAGCCAGGTGCCGTTCATCTCGGGGGCGAAGCGGACGAAGAACGACGTACGGTAATCATCGCTCAGGCCCTCGAGCACCTCGGCGAGACGTTCGGCGTCGGCTGCGGTCAGGTCCTCCAGCGGTGTGGACGGCTCCAGGGACAGGACGGCGACGGAGCCCAGGGCAGCTCCCTGCCGTACGAGATCCTGCAGGTCGCGTTCGCCCTGGGCATCGAGGGGGTAGGCCACGGGGCGGCTGAAGAACGACGGCGTGATCCCGGCCCGGTCCGCGTAGGCGCGGGCACTGTCGGCGGACCAGTCGAGCTCCGGGCCGAAGAAGCGCCCGTCGGCGAGGCCCGGGGACTCCGCACCGGGCCCGGGGCCGGAACCTGTCGCCGCGGCGGCCGGGACCCCTCCGAGGAGCCCCAGCAGCAGCAGGACGAGGACTGCCCCGACCCTCCGCAGCCATCCCCGCGAAGGGGAGGGCGGGGTCATTCCCTGGCGTCCTGCCGTGCCTTCGCCTTCGCGATGTCCGCCTGGTAGTGGTCGTAGCCGCGGTACCGGACGGCCTCGATGACCACGCTGAAGATGACGAGGTCGAAGACGACCCAGACGAGGTTGACCGATGTCCCGAGGATGTCCGCCTGGCCCAGGACCATGCGGACGAGCCCGATGACCGCGGCCGCCACGAGCAGCCCCATGGCCCACAGCTGGGGCTTCACGAGGTCCCACCGCAGCTTCTGGTCCTGCTGCAGCGTCTTCGGGGTGACGGCGAAGTCCAGGCTCCGGCCGAGGTAGACGTTCCCGAAGGCGGAGGTGATGCACCGGATCCAGACGGGGAACAGTGCCAGCGAGTACTGCTGGCCGCGCCATGTCTTCACACCCTTGCCGACGACGGCGAAC
Organism: Arthrobacter sp.; assembly: GCA_030147325.1. GTDB lineage: Bacteria > Actinomycetota > Actinomycetes > Actinomycetales > Micrococcaceae > Arthrobacter_D. Next base: position 997 of record JASLAA010000025.1, read on the forward strand.
AGCAGCTGGTTGACCAGCAGGAAGGGGATCAGGCGGACGAAGAACTCCGTGCTGATCGACTCGACCGGCAGGATCCCGAAGATCAGGTAGATGATCGGGGCGGCGATGTAGACGAGCGCGGCGAACCCGGACAGGTAGCTCCACATGGTGGCCCAGTACGAGAGCTTCTGGGCAAGTGTCAGGCCCTTCTGGGCGAACGGGTTCTCGCGGAACATCACCTGGATGGTGCCCTGTCCCCACCGCAGCCGCTGGGTCAGCATCGAATTGAGGTCCTCGGGTGCCAGGCCGTCCGCCAGCTTCTCGTGGTGGTAGGCGGATTCCCACCCGAGGGAATGCAGCCGCATGCAGGTGGCCATGTCCTCCGTCACCGAGATGGTGGCCATCGGCATCACGGCCTGCGCCTCGCCGCTGCGGTCCGCGTTCACCGATTCAAGGAGGATGCGTACGGCGTCGATAGCGGCGAGCGGGGACCAGGAGCGCTGTGCGAGCTGGTCCAGGGCGCTGTCATCGACGACGGCGAGGCCCGGGGTGCTCGTCGAGGCGCCCTGCAGTCCCTCCTGCAGACCCTCGATGCCGAGGTCCTCCAGGGAGCCGAAGTCCCCGAGCGAGGCGAGGTCCTGTTGGAAGGCGGCGATGTCGGCGGCGACGAGCGAGCGGCTGACGGCCGCCACCCGCTGCTGGAACTCGTAGGTGACCTCCGAGATACCGTCACCCTTCTGCAGGCGGCGGCGGACGCGTCGGAGGTCCTTGGCGACGAGGTCCAGAGCTTCACTCACGCGCTCGTTGTCCGCGCCGAGATTCTTCTTGGCCTTTTTGAGGACCTTGTCGGAGGTCTTCAGGGCCTTGTACAGTGCGAGCTCGATCTCGGTGACGTAGCGCGTGACCCCCAGCTGCATGAGCGCCTCGCGCCGGATGATGGCGTTCGAGCCGCAGAAGAAGGCGGCATTCCAGCCGTCCTTGCCCTGCTGGATGGGCCCGTAGAACAGGGGAGCCTGACTGCCCAGGGGATCGGAGTCCGGCACGTTGATGAAGACCTGCGGAGTCTGGACGAGCGCCATCTTCTCGTTGATGAAGTACCCGAGGGTCTTGTCCAGGATGAGCGGGTCGGGGATCTGGTCCGCGTCGAGGATGACGAGGAACTCACCGTCCGTGGACATCAGCGCGTTGTTCAGATTGCCCGCCTTCGCGTGGCGCGGCATGTCCTTCCAGTCGGCGGACCGCGTGATCCACCCGATCCCCTCGGCCTCCGCGGCGGCGCGCACCTCGGAGCGGTTGCCGTCGTCGAGGATCCAGGTCTTGTGGGGGTACCGGATGTCCTTCGCTGCCCGCGCCGTCGTCATCACCAGGTCGAGGGGCTCGTTGTACGTGGTGATGAAGACGTCGACGGTGTAGCCCTCCGGCGCCTCGGGAGCCTGGCGCTTCTTCAGCTTCCAGACCGTGAAACCGAAGAGCAGTGAATCGATGAGGGAGTAGGTCTCCGCGAGGACCAGCGGGATGGCGATCCACCAGGCGTCCCAGTTGATGGAGTACAACCAGCGCCAGACGATGTAGTTCAGCCCCAGGACGGCCGTGACGAGCACGATCGACCGGATCAGCAGCGTCCGGCCCCCGGAGTCGTTCTCCCGTGTCCGGGCTCGGTCCGACGAGGCACCGCCTGGGGGTATCGATCCCATGCTTCAGCACGCATCCATTCCTGCTTCGGTGCGCAGGGGCACTACTGCGGTGACTTGTGTGCGCCCGAGCGGCGGCACTGAGACCCCACCGGGTCCCTCCGGACCATGAAGCATGGGTCCAAAGTTACCCGAGTGGCTGGGCCGGAGGCGCGAAAAGGGCTCGTTGCGGCAATCCTGAGTAACTTTTGTGCCCGCGCGGCGGGTCGGGTCAGCCCATGTCGGAGTAGCGCTTCGCGTCCTGCAGTGCCTGGCGCATGCCGTCGGCGTCGTGGACGGTCCCGTAGCCCGGGGTGTCGCGCTGGAAGCGCCAGCCCTCCGACAGCGGTCCGGCGTCCACGGCGTCGAAGCCGAATTCGTCGAGGAGCTCCACCACGGCCTGCTTCGCGTCGGAGTCGTCACCGGCGATGGGGAGCGCCCGGCGCTCCGGAGCCCCGGCGGGTGTACCGTCGGTGGTCAGTTCCGACGCCAGGATGTTGTTGAAGACCTTGACCACCGAGGAACCCGGGAGGTGGCGCTGCACGAGCTCGCTCGTCGTCGTGCTCTCGTCGTCGAGATCGGCGATACGGCCGTCGCGCTGCGGGTAGTAGTTGCAGGTGTCGATGACCAGCTTGCCCGCGAGCGGTTCCACCGGCACGGAGGCGAGGTCCTTCAACGGGATGGTGACGACCACGACGTCGCCCCCTGTCGCCGCATCCTCGACCGTACCGGCGCGTGCCCCGTCCCCGAGTTCCGCGACGAGGTCCTGGAGGGTCTCCGGCCCGCGCGAGTTGCTCATGATCACGGCGTAGCCACGCGCGACCGCGAGGCGTGCGAGCTGCGAGCCGATGTTGCCGCTCCCGATGAAACCGATGGTGCTGCGCGTGGTGGCCGCAGGGGCCGCTGTGTTGTCACTCATCTCCACTCCAACGGTCCTGCTCCGGAGTTATTCCTCACGCCCCGCGCACGTCGTCCGTCCAGACGTAGAACTTCTCGGGCCGCCCGGCCGAACCGTACTGCGGGACGATCCGCGCCTGGCCGCGCGAGACCAGGAACTCGAGGTAGCGGCGGGCACTGACGCGTGCCATCCCGAGGCGTTCGGCGACGTCGGACGCGGAGGTGCCCCTGCCGTGGCCCCGCAGGTCGAGCATCACGGCGTCGAGCGTAGGGGCGGAGAGGCCCTTGGGTGTCATCGACGCCGAGGGCGCGCCACCGGACGGGGCGGCGCCTGCCGGCCGCCCCGCCGTCGTGCGGAGGAGCTGGTCGATCCTGCCCTGGTCGAGCGACGCGGACCCCTCGGCGGCGTGGGTGTCGAACTCCCTCCGGTACGCCACGTAGGAGTCGAGCCGCTGATTGAGCACGGCCGCGTTGAACGGCTTCACGAGGTAGTGGAGTACTCCACCCGCCACGGCGGCGCGCACGGTGTCGAGTTCCCGCGCGGCCGTGATGGCGATGACGTCGAGGGGCTCGCCCGGCCGGTTCCGCAGGGCCCGGAGCACGTCGATGCCGGTCATGTCGGGAAGGTGGATGTCCAGCAGCACGAGCCTGGGCTGCAGCGCCTCGGCGAGCTCGAGGGCGCGGCCGCCGGTATGGGCCGCACCGACGACGTCGAATGCCCCGTGTGCGAGCAGGAACCCGGTGTGGATCCCCGCCACCTCGTGGTCGTCGTCCACCACCAGCGTGGGGATCAACGGCGCCGCGGCACTCATGGCACCTGCAGCGTGGAGCGGGGCGCCTCCACGAGCGACGGCGCGAGCCAGACCGTGAACTCGGCGCCGCCCAGTTCCGCATCGTCGACGACGACGTGCCCGGACCGGCGGCGCGCTATCCGCTCCACGAGGGCGAGGCCGAAACCCCGCGTCCCGGAACGGCCGCCGTCCTTGGTCGAGTAGCCGGAGGAGAAGATGCCGTCCAGGTCCTCGGGCGCGATGCCAGGACCGTCGTCGGACACCGTGATGCGGACGGCCCCGGCGCTGCTCTCCAGATGCACGACGATGTGCCCGTCGTTCCGGCCGCTGCCGGCCACCGCTTCCATCGCGTTGTCCGTCAGGATGCCCAGAACCGTCACGACGTCGGTGGTGCCGTCGGGTTCCACCGTCGAGGAGTCGTCGATGGAGAGCGTGATGCCCTTCTCGGCGGCGATGGTGCTCTTGGTCATCAGCAGGCTCGCCGCGTCCGGGTCCCGGATGCCGGGCGCGATGGTGCCGGAGACGAGCGACCCGCCGTGGCCCGACCGCGAGATGAAATCCACCGCCTGCTCGGTGCGGCCGAGTTCCAGGAGCCCGGAGATGGTGTGCATCCGATTGGCGAACTCGTGTGCCTGGGCCCGGAGAGCCTGCGTGGCGTCGCGCTCGCCGTCGAGGTCGGTCAGGAGCTGGTAGAGCTCGGTGCGGTCGCGGAGGAGCATCACGCGGCCAACGCGCGCCCCGTCGACCAGCGCGTCCGAGGTGCGGGCCAGGAGCATGCGTTCGCCCGACAGCACGGTCTCGTCGGTGTCCGCGGGGTCGGTCAGGAGCTCCGCGAGGGCGGGTTCCATGACGTCCACGACGGGCCGGCCGGTGGCATCGTCGTCGAGGTCGAGGAGTCTCTTGGCCTCGTCGTTCAGCAGCGCGATCCGGTGCTGCGCGTCGACGGCGACCACGCCCTCGCTGATGCCGTGGATCATGGCGTCACGGGTCTCGAGCAGTGAGGCGATCTGCTCGGGCTCGAGACGGTAGATGCGGCGCCAGACGAGCCGGGAGATCCAGATGGCGCCGGCGGAGCCCACGAGGGCGGCGACGATGAGCCAGGCCAGCAGGCGGGGGAGGTCCTCGTAGAGGTCGGCGTCGAGCTCGGACTCCAGCGTCCCCACGGACGCGGTGCCGATGATCGTGCCGTTGTCGGCACGGATGGGCACCTTGACGCGCCAGGACTTGCCGAGCGTGCCGGTCTGCGTGCCGACGAAGGTCGCCCCGGACAGCGGGATCGACGGGTCGGTGGAGACGACCTCCCCGATGAGCTCGGGATTCGGGTGGGAGTAGCGGATGCCCTCGCGGTCGGTGACGACCACGTACGTCACGCCCGTCGACTGACGGATGAGGTCGGCGATGGGTTGGATGGTCGCGCTCGGATCGGTCCGCTCGAACGCATCGACGACGGACGGCAACCGGGCGACGGACTGTGCGACGCCGACCATGCGGTCCTCGTACTGCTCACGGATCTGCATCCGCTGCATCGCGACGGCCGTGGAGCCCGCGACGGCGACGATGACGAGGACGATGGCGAGCTGCAGGAGGAACAGCTGCGATCGAAGCGACATCGTCCTGATCATCCCCACAGTGTGACACGCGCCGGAACGTCACACGCAGTGCATCCGGCTGCTCCACCGTGACCACAAAGACCAATACGAGCACTACGACCGCATGCTGTACCCGCCCTCCGTCGGCTTCCTACCCTGAGGACAGCAGGGTGACCCCCATCACACCCCGAAGTACATCTCAAGGAAGAGAATCCCATGACGTTCGATCGCACAACGGCGCGCCGCTCGACCCTCACCTCCCTCGCCCTCGTCTCCGCCCTCGCCCTCTCGGCCTGTGGCTCGATGACGCAGAGCACCACCGCGGGCGACGCGGAGGGCACCATCGAGAAACTCAACATCGTGGTCCCGGCCGACCCGGGCGGAGGCTGGGACCAGACCGGCCGTGCCATGGAGACGGACCTCACGGAGAACGACCTCGTCGGCAACGCCTCCGTGGTCAACGTCGGTGGCGCGGGCGGCACGAACGGCCTCGCCCAGCTCGCGACGGAGACCGACCCGAACACGCTCATGGTCATGGGCTACGTCATGGTCGGGGCGGTCGAGACGAACAACGCGGCCAACCGCATCGAGGACACGACGCCGATCGCCCGCCTCACCGAGGAGCCCCTCATCATCGTGGTCCCCGCCGACTCCCCGTACGAGACGCTGCAGGACCTGCTCGACGACATCGAGGCCAAGGGCCAGGGCGTCTCCATCACGGGAGGCTCCGCCGGTGGAGCGGACCACATCCTGGCCGGTTCCGTCCTGAAGGAAGCCGGTATCGCGCCGGAGAACCTCAACTACATCCCCTACTCCGGCGGCGGCGAATCCCTCGCGGCTCTGCTCGGCAACAAGGTCAACGCGGGCATCTCGGGCGTGGGCGAGTACGCGGAGCAGGTCGAGGCGGGCAAGCTGCGCGCCCTCGCGGTCTCGGGCGAGGAAGCGGCCCCGCAGCTCCCCGACGCCCCCACCCTCACCGAGGAGGGTATCGACCTGGTGCTGACCAACTGGCGCGGCGTCGTCGCTCCCGGGAGTATCGACGAGGCCCAGGCGGACAAGCTCACGCAGCTCGTGACGGACCTGCACGCGACCGACACCTGGAAGGCCACGCTCGAGGAGAACAACTGGTCGGACGCGTTCCTGGCCGGCGAGGAGTTCCAGACGTTCCTCGACGAGGACATCGCCAGCGTCAAGACCACCCTCACCGACATCGGTCTGCTGTAGGCCATGAGTACCTCCGTACAGAACGCCCCCGGGACGGGC
>JASLAA010000196.1 GCA_030147325.1 Arthrobacter sp.
ACGAAAAGCACCGGGACGCGGAAAGGCCGCCGGCAGCAACGCCGGCGGCCCTTTCGCGTCCACCGGTCAGCCGAGAACGGCGTTCGCGATGAACAGCAGCGGGATGGAACCGGCCCACACCGCCGTCGTGATGCCCGACCACCCGCGCAGGGCGGCTGTTCCCTCGAGGCCCGCGAAGCGCGTGACCACCCAGAAGTAGGAGTCGTTGAAGTAGCTGAACACCATGGACCCCGCGGTGCACGCCAGGGCGGCGACCACGGGATCGATGCCGAGCGACCCGACGAGCGGTGCGGTGACGGAGGCCGCGGTGATCATGGCCACCGTTCCCGAGCCCTGGGCGATCCGGACGAGTGTCGCGATCAGGAAGGGAACGAGGAACGCGGGCAGCGGCGTACCGGCGATGGCCTCCGCGAGGGCGTCGCCGACGCCGGAACTCCGCAGCACCTGCCCCAGCGCCCCGCCGGCACCGGTGATGAGCAGGATCAGGCCGGCCGACGCGGCGGCCTCGGCGAACCATCCCTGCACCTTGGTGCGCGGCGTCCACCGTGGCAGCAGCGTGTAGACGGCCAGGATCACGCCGATGACGAGGGCCACCACCGGGTTGCCCACGAAGGCGAGGGGCGCAGCCCAGGCGGAGGGCACGTACTCACCGGCAGCCGCGCCCACCAGGCCCTGGTTGCTCTGGTCGATCGCACCACTGACGGTGTTGAGGACGATGAGGATCTGGGGAACGAGCAACGGCAGGGACGCGACGAAGGCGCCGACCCTGTGCGGCTTGGCACCCGGGGGCGGTGTGCCGAGGTCGACGGCGGGATCCGCCGGGACGTCGTCATCGCCGTCCGGTGCGGAATGAGCTCCGTCACTGCCTGCCGCGCCGTCGTCGTTCCCGTGGGCGGCACTGGAGCCGCCGGCGGGACGGTCCGCGAGCGCGGTACCGGTGCGGCCCTGCCCGGTTGTCGCGGTCCCGTAGACGGCTTCGCGCACGGTGGCGGACATCTCGGGTTCGATCTTCGGGCCGATCCACCGGGCGTAGAACACGACCACGGGCAGCAGCAGGAGGGTGAAGACCAGACCCGTGAGGATGACGGCGCCGAGGTCCGCACCGAGGATGCCGGCGACGGCCAGCGGTCCCGGTGTGGGCGGGACGAGGTGGTGGGTCAGGGTCATGCCGCAGCCCAGCGCGAGGGCGAGCGTGATGTACCCGGCGCGCTTGACCCTCGCGATCGAGCGGGCCAGCGGGTTCATGATCACGTACCCCGAGTCACAGAACACGGGGATGGAGACCAGCGCTCCCACGCTGCCGAGCGCCCAGGGCTCGCGCCCCTTGCCGAAAGCCCGGAGGAAGGCTTGTGCCAGGGCGTTGGCCGCTCCGGAGACCTCGAGGATCTTGCCGATCCCGACGCCGAGACCGATCACGATGCCGATCGAGGCGAGGGTGTTGCCGAACCCGGTGGTGATGGACGAGACGATGTCCAGTGGTGCCTGGCCCGCGACGAGACCCGTGACGAGGGCCGCGATCAGGAGGGCGACGAATGCGTCGAGGCGCGTCTTCAGCACCAGGACGACGATGGTGGCGATCCCCAGTACCAGCGCCAGAAGAAGTTGTAGATCCACGGTGACGTACTCCTCGGTGGGATGCCGGACGGGCATCGTTGTCCGTCCGGTCGATGCGCAGCAGGGGCCGGCGAACGCGTTGACCACTGCTGTGCTGGATGTCACACTAGCACCGGACATAAGACGTCTGACAAGACCCCTTCGACAAGGATGTTGAATGCCGGAACTGCACGATCCCGGAACCGGAAGCGGTTGCGTCCCGTGAGCGCGGGAAGCCGCAAACCGCTCGCGCAGTCCGTCTTCGAGGACCTCCTGGAGCGGATCGTGCAGGGCGACTACGCGGCGCATGAGGCGCTGCCGTCCGAGGGTGACCTGGCCGGCGCGGCAGGCGTCAGCCGACTGACGGTTCGGGAGGCGCTGAAGAAGCTGCAGGCCCAGAACGTGGTGCAGGTGAGGCGCGGAGTGGGGACCTACGTGAATCCGCCGGCGCAGTGGACCGATCTGCAGGCCATCCTGCGGGCCGCCACCGTGGGAGTCGATACCCCCGACATCTCCCTGCGCCTCCTCGAGATCCGTCGCATGGTGGAGACCGGCGCAGCGGAACTCGCGGCGCTCCACGCCCCCGACGAAGACCTCGACCGCATGCAGGACGCCGTCCGCGAACTCGAGGCCGCCCACGCCGCGGAGGACCTGGACGCCGTCACCTCGGCGGACCTCGCGTTCCACGATGCCGTTCTCCGCGCTTCCGGCAACCCGTTCCTGCCCGTCGTCCTCGGCCCCCTGGGCCAGCTGCTGCACGCCATGAGGCGTGAGACGTCGTCGTTCCGGGAGGTGCAGGTGCACGCCATCGAGCATCACCGGCTGGTGCTCGAGGCGATCCGCTCGCACGATCCCGTGCGGGCGCGGCAGGCGATGGAGGCCCACATCAACCAGACCTACACCGACTACGAGCACTTCATCCACCACGGAACAGGCAGGAACTGACCCATGACCGAGACAGCAGCATTCCCCACCGACCGCACGGCCGTCCTGACCGGAGCCGCGTCCGCGCGCGGGATCGGACGCGCGACGGCGGACCGGCTGGCCAGCGAGGGGTGGGCGGTGGCCATCCTCGACATCGACGGCGGCGCCGCCGAGGAGGCTGCCGCGGACATCGCCGGACGGCACGGCGTGCAAGCGCTCGGTGTCGCGGCGGACGTCTCCGACGAGGCCTCCGTGGACGCCGCGATCGCCAGGGTCGAGGCCGATCTCCCGCCGATCGTCGCCCTCGCGAATCTCGCCGGCATCAGCTCACCCACCGAGTTCATGCAGGAGACCCGCGAGGCCTGGGACCGGGTGTTCGCCGTCAACATGACGGGCACCTTCCTCGTCACCCAGCGGGTGCTGCACGGCATGATCGAGCGCAGGCTCGGGCGCGTGGTCAGCATCTCCTCGATCTCCGCGCAGCGTGGCGGCGGCACCTACTCGAAGGTGGCCTACAGCGCCTCGAAGGCAGGCATCATCGGCTTCACCCGCGCCCTCGCCCGCGAGATGGGCGAGCACGGCATCACCGTGAACTGCGTGGCTCCCGGGCCTGTGGACACCGACATCATGGGCGGGACGCTCACCGAGGACCGGAAGCGCGAGATGGCCCGGGACATCCTGGTGGGCCGCGTGGGCACGGTCGCCGAGATCGCGGCACTCATCGCTTTCCTCGCGGGGCCCGACGCCGGGTACATCACGGCCGCGACCTACGACATCAACGGTGGGCTCCAGGTCTCCTGACCATCGACACAATTCCATCCCCGATCATCGACGACGTAAATTAGGCAGATGAGCAACGACGCTTCCTCCCCGGTCCTCCTTCCGTTCGATCCCGACGGTGGGGACGACCAGCCCGCCGATGCGCTCGAAGCGCTGATCGGGCAGGTCGAGGGCGAGGTCGCCGAACTCCAGTTCACGCGCTTCACGAACGACGACGCGGTGGCCCTCGGGCAACTGCTCGTCCAGCTCGGGGTCGGGCGGAACCTGCCGATCGCCATCGCCATCAGCAAACCGAACCATGTCCTCTTCCGGGCCGCACTCGATGGCGCCACCCCGGACAATGATCACTGGCTCGACGCGAAGAGCCGCACGGCGGCGCGCTACCTGGCGCCGTCGCTGCTCGTCGGGCTGCGGGGGCGGCGTCACGGCGGCCGTGCCGAGGCCAACCCGATGTTCGACACCCGGACACACGCAGCCCACGGCGGTTCGTTCCCCCTGTACATCCGGGGCGTGGGGCCGGTTGCCACCGTGACGGTGTCGGGGCTCCCTCAGCTCGAGGACCACCGGCTCGTGGTCGAGGCGCTCCGCACGTTCCACGCCGCGGACGGGCTGTAACCGCGGTACGTCCGTCCATCTCCCGTGCACCAGAGGACGAAGGAGTCCCCATGCTGATCAGCGAAGCGCTGACAGGCTTTCCCCGCCCCGTGACCGTGCAGGCGGAGGACGTCCGGGCCCAGCGCGCCGACGCCGTCTTCGTCGTCCTCGACGACGACCCCACTGGGACCCAGTCGGTCGCTAACCTGCCGGTGCTGACGTCCTGGACGGTCGAGGACATCGCGTGGGCCCTCGACCAGGGGCATCCCGCGTTCTACGTCCTGACCAATACGCGGAGCCTGCCCGAGGACGAGGCCGCCGCCCGTAATCGCGAGATCGCCGTCAATGCGCTCGATGCCGCTGCAGCAGCTGGCATCCAACTCACCTTCGTCTCCAGGAGCGATTCCACCCTCCGCGGCCATTTCCCGCTCGAGACCGACGTGCTGGCGGCGGCCATCGCGGAGCATTCCGGGCGGGTGATCGACGCCGTCGTCCTGGTACCGGCCTTTCCCGACGCCGGGCGCGTCACCATCGGTTCCGAGCACTACATGCTTGCGGACGATGAGCTCACGCCCGTCTCGGCCACCGAGTTCGCCCGTGACGCGACCTTCGGATTCCCGTCCTCCAACCTCCGCGAGTACGTCAGCACGAAGACGGACGGCCGCGTTGCCGCCGGCGAGGTCATCTCCCTCACACTCGACGTCGTCCGCAGCGGACCCGAAGCCGTCGCGGACCTGCTCGCGACGGCGTCCGACGGAACACCCGTGGTGGCCGACGCGGTCACCGAGGACGACCTCCGGCTGATCGCCCTCGGCGGCCACCTCGCCCACCGGCGCGGCATCACCCTGCTCTTCCGGGTCGGCCCCCCGTTCGTCCGCGCCGCCATCGGGCAACCGCCGCACCCTCCACTGCTGGCCTCGGACATCTACGCCGGGGATCGGTCGGGGCCTGCCGGCGGGCTCGTCGTGGTCGGGTCGCACGTCGGCGTCACGAGCCGCCAACTGCACCACCTGACGGCAGCCCTCGTCCTGTCCCCGGCCGTGGTGATCGAGGTCGGCGCCGTCATCGGGGCTTCGCGCGCCGAGCACCTCGACGACGTCGTCGCGCGGGCCGTCGACAGCCTCGCCACCGGGAACGTCGTCGTCCACACCAGCCGCACGCTCGTCACCGCGGCCACCGGCGAGGAGAGCCTCGCGATCTCCCGCAAGGTCTCCGCAGCCGTCGTCGAGGTCGTCCGGCGGATCCTCGACGCCGCACCGCCCCGCTTCGTCATCGCGAAGGGTGGCATCACGTCCTCCGACGTCGCGGTCCACGGACTCTCGATCCGGCGGGCGATGGTCCGCGGCCCCATGCTTCCCGGCATCGTCTCCCTCTGGGAGCCCATGGACGGACCGGCCCGCGGCATCCCGTACGTCGTCTTCGCCGGCAACGTCGGGACGGACGCATCACTCACCGACGTCGTGCGCACACTGTCCGCCCCCGTCGATGCCACCTCGGAACGCGCCGTACCACCACCGGAGGATCCACCATGACCAGCCACCCGTACTCCGCCGCCGTCCTGGGACTGGGCGCGATGGGACTACCCATGGCCACACGCCTCGCATCCCAGCTCACCGTGCACGGCTTCGACATCGACGCCGGGAGGCTCCGGCTCGCCGGGCAGTCCGGTATCCGTACGTTCGACACCGCGGCATCGGCGGTCGACGGCGTCGATGCCGTCCTCCTGGCCGTCCGCGATGCCGAGCAGCTGGACACCGTGCTCTTCGGGCCGGACGGCATCGCGCCGATGCTGAAAGACGGCGCCGTCGTGATCCTGACCAGCACCGTCGGCGTCGACGCCGTGGTGGACGTGGCCGAGCGCCTCGTGGGCCTGAGCGTGGAACTCGTCGACGCGCCATTGTCCGGAGGCCCGGTGCGGGCAGGGAGTGGCGACCTCCTGGTCGTCGTCGGGGCTTCCCCTGCGGCGCGGCGCACCGCGGCTCCCGTCCTGGACCTGCTGGCGTCCACTCTCACCGTCGTCGGGGACAACCCGGGCGACGGCCAGGCGCTGAAGACCGTCAACCAGCTGCTGTGCGGAGTGCACATCGCCGCCGCCGCAGAAGCGATGGCGCTCGCGCAGGCCCTGGGGCTGAACCCCGACGCGACGCTCGAAGCACTCCAGGCAGGAGCTGCGGCCTCCTTCATGCTCGGGAACCGCGGACCCCGCGTCCTGCAGGCGTGGGACCCCGACGGAGCGGAGGTGCTGAGCCGCCTGGACATCTTCGTCAAGGATCTCGGGATCGTGACCACCGCCGCCCGCGCCGT
>JASLAA010000090.1 GCA_030147325.1 Arthrobacter sp.
GGACGGACAGGGGCCCGTCCTCGTCCGGGACGACCTGCAGCACATGTCCGTCGAGCGCGGGCTGTCGGCCAATACGTTGGCGGCGTATCGTCGCGACCTCCGCCGCTATGGCGCCTTTCTGCAGGCTCGCGGGGTCGAGGAGGCGTCGCGGGTCACGCGTCATGACGTCTCGGCCTTCGCGCAGGCCGTCGTCGCCGGCGAGGACGGCCTGTCCGCCCTGAGTCCGCGGTCCGCCGCCCGTACCGTCGTCGCCGTCCGCGGACTGCACCGTTTCTGGGCGCTCGAGGGCATTACCGAAGGTGACCCTGCGCGGGACGTGCACCCGCCCATGACGGGTCAGCGCCTGCCGAAAGCCATTCCCGTCGCCGAGGTGGTGCGCATCCTCGAATCCGTGGACACGGCGACGCCCTCCGGCCTGCGCGACCGCGCGCTGCTCGAGTTCCTGTACTCCACGGGCGCGCGGATCAGCGAGGCGGTGGGCCTCGACGTCGACGACCTCTCCGTGAGCGACGCCCTGGACGGTCCCGCCGTCGTCCGCCTCAGCGGCAAGGGCTCGAAGGAGCGCCTCGTGCCGGTCGGCTCGTATGCGGCCCGGGCGGTGGACGCGTACCTGGTGCAGGGCCGCCCGGCCCTCGCCGCCAAGGGCAAGGGGAGCCCGGCGCTGTTCCTCAACATGCGAGGTGGGCGGTTGAGCCGTCAGAGTGCCTGGAGCATCATCAAGACGGCAACGGAACGCGCGGACGTCAAACGCGACGTCTCGCCCCACACCCTCCGCCACTCCTTCGCGACCCATCTGCTCGAGGGCGGGGCGGACGTGCGCGTGGTCCAGGAGCTGCTCGGGCACGCCTCCGTGACGACGACGCAGGTGTACACCCTGGTGACGGCCGATACGCTGCGCGAGGTGTACGCCGCCGCGCACCCCCGGGCGAGGGCCTGAGGTGACCACGGCCGGAATCGGACCGTCGTCGTCGGAGCCGGTGGATGAGTGGCTGACGATCGACGGCGCGGCCTACCGCAGTGTCGTGCTGTGTTTCCTCTTCCGGCAGCTCGACGACACGGGGCAGGTACTCCTCGGCCTCAAGCGGACCGGCTTCGGGACCGGCAGGGTCATGGCGCTGGGCGGCAAGATCGACGGCGGTGAGAGCGCCGTCGCCGCCGCCGTGCGCGAGGTCTCGGAGGAGAGCGGCATCGTCCTGCCACCGGAGAGCTTCCAGGATGCCGGACGTGTCCGGTGGTCGTTCCCGTCGGCGCCCGAGTGGAACATGGCTGCGTTCCTGTTCACGGCCGACGCCGGAGACGCGGAACCCGTCCCCAGCTCCGAGATCGAGCCGTGCTGGTACGGGCTGGACGACATCCCCTGGAATGCGATGTGGAAGGACGCCCCCTACTGGCTCCCCACCCTGCTCGCCGGACGCAGTGTCGACGCGCACATCGCCATGGATCCGGACAACGAGAACGTAGCCGGCGCGCTGGTGGGGTGAGCCCGGCTGCGGAAGCGGTGGTCAGCCCTTGCCGACGTGCCGCTCGTCCGGGCCGTTGTACATGCTGAGTGGGCGGATGAGGGAGTTCGAGGCGGCCTGTTCCATGATGTGTGCTGTCCATCCCGTGATGCGGGCCGCGATGAAGAGCGGTGTGAACATCTCGGTGTCGAAGCCCATGAGGTGGTACGTGGGCCCCGCGGGGTAGTCGAGATTGGGCTTGATGCCCTTGGCCTCGTCCATGGCGGTCTCCAGCCCGGCGTAGAGCCCGAGGATCTCGCTCCGGCCGTAGTACTCGATCATCGCATCGAGCGCGGACTTCATGGTCGGGACCCGTGAGTCTCCACTCTTGTAGACGCGGTGACCGAAGCCCATGACCTTCTTCCTGGAGGCGAGGGCGTCCTCCATCCATGCCTTGGCACGGGCAGCGGCGTCCTCGGCACTCTCGTCCTCGCGGATGCCGATCTCCTCGAACGTGTGCATGACGGCCTCGTTCGCCCCGCCGTGCAGGGCGCCCTTCAGGGCGCCGATGGCACCGGTGACGGCGGAGTGCAGGTCGGAGAGCGTCGAGGTGATGACTCTGGCCGTGAAGGTCGACGCGTTGAAGGAGTGCTCGGCGTACAGCACCATCGAGACGTCGAAGGCATGGACGACCTCTGCGGGGGCTTCCTCGCCGAAGGTCATCCAGAGGAAGTTCGCCGAGTAGCCGAGATCGGCGCGGGGTTCCACGAGAGCCAGCCCGCGACGCCGTCGCTGGTCATAGGCCACGACGGCGGGGAACACGGCGAAGAGTGCGGCGGCCTTCTCCTTGTTCGCGGCGACCGAGCTGTCGTTGGCCAGGGGATGGCTCGCGCCCAGGACCGACACCGCGGTCCTCGCGACATCCATCGGGTGCGCCGTGAGGGGCAGCAGCTCGATGGCAGCGACCACCTGGTCGGGGAGCGCGCGGTGGGAACGCTCGAAGGCGTCGAACCGCTCCCGTTCCGAGGCGTCCGGCAGCTCGCCGTTCCACAGCAGATAAGCGACGTCCTCGACGTCGCGGTGTCCGGCCAGTTCCTGTACGGGGTACCCCCGATACAGCAGGGAGTTGGTGTCCGGATTGACCTTCGAGATCGCGGTGTAGTCCACCACGACTCCGGCAAGGCCCTTATGGATCTCTGGTTCTGTCATGGCTGCTCCTCCTGTGTGGTCGGTTCGCCGGCCGCCTGCCTGCCATCCGGTATCTCGAAATCGAAGACCGAGGAGTCGAAGCGGTTGTACCCCTCGTAGTCCACGAGCGCGTAGAGGCGGCTGCGGGTCTGCATCTCCGCCACGGCGGGCTGCTGCGTCCCGTGGGCCCTGATCGTGTCCAGCGTACGCTCGGCGGCGCCCATCGCGCTGCGCAGCAGCGTGACCGGATAGATGACGATGCTGACGCCAGCGTCCTGGAGCTGCTCCACGGTGAAGAGGTCACTCTTTCCGAACTCGGTCATGTTGGCGAGGATCGGCACGTCGACGGCATCGCGGATGGCCCGGAACTCGTCCAGGCTCCGCATCGCCTCGGGGAAGATCGCATCCGCACCGGCCTCGACGAGCGCCCTGGAGCGTTCCTGGGCGGCGACGAGGGTATCCGTGCCCCGGATGTCGGTCCGGGCCATGATGAGGAAGTTCGGGTCACGGCGGGCATCCGCAGCCGCCCGGACTCGCTTGACCGCGGTATCGAGGTCCACGACGTTCTTGCCGTCGAGGTGCCCGCAGCGCTTCGGGTTGAACTGGTCCTCGATATGGCATCCCGCGAGGCCCGCATTCTCGAGTTCCTGGACACTTCGTGCGACGTTCATCGGTTCACCGAAGCCCGTGTCGGCGTCGACGATGCAGGGCAGGTCGGTCATCCGGGCCATCTGCCCTGCTCGGAGCGCGACCTCGGTGAGGGTGGTCAGCCCGATGTCCGGGAGGCCGAGATCCGCGGCGATCACCGCACCGGAGATGTACACGCCGTCGAATCCCTTGTCCCCGATGAGGCGGGCGGACAGGGGATTGAAGGCGCCCGGGAACTGCTGGAGGCGCCCGGATGCCAGGCCCTCCCTGAGGGCCCGGCGTTTCTGTTCGGGGGTGACGCTCGAATACAGCACGGCGGCCTTCCTAGAGGAGTCCCTGCGGCCCTGCGGCCGCGTCGATGTGGCCCTCCCGGGCGACGATGTTGAGTTGTCCGAGCGAACCCGCCGGAAGGTCAGGCAGGAGCTCCACGGCGGAGAGGAACCGGTCGAGCTCCCGGTCGTCGATGATGCCCTGCGCCAGCCCGCGAAGCTTCGCGATGTAGTCCGCCCGGACGAAGGGTCGTGCTCCCAGGGGGTGCGCGTCGGCCACGGCGATCTCGTCGATGATGACGGAGCCGTCCGTCAGGGTGATCTCCACCCGCCCGCCGAAGGCCTTCTCGGCGATGTCCAGGGAATGGTAGCGGCGGGTCCATTCGGGGTCCTCGACAGTGGTGACCTTGTGCCAGAGGGCGACCGTGTCGGCCCGGGCGGCCCGGGCGGGAGCGTAGGAGTCCTCGTGGTGCCAGCGGCCGTCCTGCAGGGCGACGGTGAAGATGTAGGGGATCGAGTGGTCCAGGGTCTCGCGCGAGGCGGTGGGATCGTACTTCTGCGGGTCGTTGGCGCCCGAGCCGATCACGTAGTGCGTGTGGTGCGAGGTATGGATGACCACCGATGCGACGTTCGCCGGGTCCGTCGCCTCCGGGCGGGAGGCGTGGAGGCGCCGGGCCAGATCGATCCACGCCTGGGCCTGGTACTCGGCGGAATGCTCCTTGGTGTAGGTGTCCAGGATCGCCCTCTTCGGCTCTCCCCGGGTCGGCAGGGGGACTTCGTAGGACGCATCCGGCCCGTCCAGCAGCCACGCGATGACGCCGTCCTCTCCCTCGTAGATGGGGGTCGGGGAGGTCTGTCCCCGCATCGCCCGGTCCACCGACTCCACCGCCATCTTCCCTGCGAAGGCCGGCGCGTGGGCCTTCCACGTCGAGATCTCGCCCTTGCGGGACTGGCGCGTGGCCGTCGTCGTGTGCAGCGCCTGTCCGACGGCATGGAAGATCATGTCCGCATCGAGTCCGAGGAGGGTGCCGATGCCGGCGGCAGCGGAGGGGCCGAGGTGGGCTACGTGGTCGATCTTGTGCTCGTGGAGGCAGATGGCCTTCACCAGGTCCACCTGGATCTCGTACCCCGTGGCGATGGCACGCACCAGGTCCCTGCCGGAGGCACCGGTGTGCTGCGCGGCGGCGAGGATCGGCGGGATGTTGTCACCGGGGTGTGAGTAGTCCGCAGCCAGGAACGTGTCGTGGTAGTCGAGTTCACGCACCGCCACGCCGTTGGCCCATGCCGCCCACTCCGCCGAGACCGCGGTTTCGATCCCGAATACCGCTGCACCCGAACCGTGTGCAGAGGGCGCGTGGCTCAGCGCCTGCGCCCGGGCGGCCACGACGGGCGCCCGGTTCAGGGAGGCGACGGCCACCGAGGCGTTGTCGATGATGCGGTTGATGACCATGTCCGTGACGTCAGGGGTGACCTCGACGGCATCCGTGGCGACCTCGGCGATCTTCCAGGCCAGCTGTCCGGATCTCGCCAGGTTCTCCTCGCTGCGGTGGACACGGACGTGATGCAGTTCGACCATGGTGTTCCTCTCGGTGGTGGGGTGTCAGGTGTGGGGTGTCGCACGGGCGGCCCGCGACGGTGCGAGCAGATGCTGAAGGCTGGTGTGGAGGTGCACCCGCATCGCGGCTTCGGCGAGGTCGGCGTTGCCCGAGGCGAGGGCGAGCGCGATCTGCTCGTGCTCCCGTGCCGAGGCCAGAAGCCGCCCTGGATTGTCCCGGGCGAGTCGGCGCAGGCGTGCGAGGTGCGTCCTGATCGGTGTCTGTGCCTGAAGGAGGTAGGGATTGTGCGCTGCCTCGTCGATGTGTCGGTCCAGCCGCCCCGCCAGCGCATAGTAGGAGTCCCGTCCGTCGTCATCCTCGATGAGCCGACCGGCGGCTGCGAATTCCCGGGCGAGGGCGGAGAAGACATCGCGGTCCCCCCGCGACGCGGCGAGCCGGACGGCCGCGCATTCGAGGGGAAGCCGCACATCGAACAGGTCCGCGACGACGTCGAGGGAGATCGCGGAGACGACGACGCCGCGGGCCGCGGAGGGGGCGGCGAGTCCTTCCGCGACGAGTCGGGCGAGTGCCTCGCGGAGGGGGGTCCTCGAGACCCCGAGCCTGGCCGACTGCTCGACCTCGGCCAGGACATCGCCAGGGGCGAGGCGCCACTCGAGGATGTCGGACCGCAGGAGCGAATAGGCGCGATCGCTGGCCCTCATGGTGCCCCCCTCCCGTCCGGCGTCGACGTCGAGCCTTGGATGCAAGGCAGGACACCACCTCAATGTATACAAAGAGCGCACACCATACAAGGAAGAACGGAATCTGGCCGCTCCGGCCGCCTACTCTGTATACAGGGAGTGCGCATGGCGCACTCAACAGCACAGAATCGGCGCTCCGCACGTTCCCGCCATCGTCGAGTCGCGAACGGGGTCGTCCGTGACCGGGGCTACCAGGAGCCCGGAGCGCTGCCGAACCCGTTACTGGCCGGTGTCCGACCGTGACCAGGTGTATTCGAACTCCGGGCGGCCCCGCGTCCCGTAGCGGGATGTCCTCAGGACGGACTGCTGGTCTGCGAGGTACTCGAGGTAGCGCCGGGCCGTGACCCGGGACAGGGAGAGTGCCTCCGACACCTCGACGGCGGACGTCGCCGCCTCCAGCGTCTTCAGGAGACCTGAGACCGCACGGAGGGTGTCGGCCGAGAGCCCTTTGGGGAGCACCCCTGCGGTGACGGGCCGGAGCGAGGCGAACGCGTTGTCCACCTCCGCCTGCGTCGTGGCCGACGCCTGCTCCACCAGATTCCTGCGGAACTCCTGGTAGGCGCCGAGCTTCTCGCTGAAGGCCGAATACGTGAAGGGTTTGATCAGGTACTGGACGATGCCGGAGGAGATCGCCGAGCGCACCACGGCGAGGTCCCTCACCGCGGTGATGGCGATGATGTCGAGCGGCAACCCGAGCCCGCGGACCCGTCGGATGATGTCCAGGCCGTGGGCGTCCGGCAGGTTCATGTCGAGCAGGATGAGATCGACGGCGGCCTCCGCCTGGTTGCCGCCTCGTCCTGCGAGGTGGAGGAACACCGCTAGCTCGGCGCCGCTGCGTGCCACCCCGACGACGTCGAACCCATCGAGCCGCCGCACGTACTCGGCATGCGCGTCCGCGGCCACCGGGTCGTCCTCCACCACGAGTACACGGATGGTGCTCATGAGTCGACCTGCAGCTGCGCGTCCCGACCGGTACCGGGGTCGGCGGCGCGTTCCACCCGGTCTGCCCCTGCGCCTGCGGATCCTATCCGCGCTCCGCCGGAGCGCGGATAGGGGAGGCGGACCGTGAACCGCGCTCCGCCGTCGTCCGTGTCACCCACCTCGAGCGCGCCGGCGAAGCGCTGGACGGCCTGCCGGACCAGTGCAAGGCCGATGCCGCGCCCACCCGGCACGGCGAGCGGTTCCTTCGTGCTGTAGCCGAAGTCGAAGATCCTCGTCTTCTCGGAATCCGGCAGGCCGTTGCCGCTGTCCTCCACGACGATCTCCAGCAGGGGACCATCGGGGCCGGTCGCCCGTCGCACCGACAGGAGGACCCGGGGTTCCTGGGACGCCGCCGCTTCATCGAAGGCGTTGTCGAGGAGGTTCCCGATGATCGTCACGAGGTCCACGGGGTTCAGGCGACCGGCCTGCGCGTCGGGCGCGATCTCGGTCGTCAGCTCGATCCCGCGCTCGTTCGCCTGCGCCGCCTTGCCGACCAGAAGGGCGGCGATGAAGGGTTCCTCGACCGCGCGGACCACCTCGTCCGTGAGGCGCTGGGACTGCTGCAGGTCCCGCGTCGCGAAGTCGAGGGCATCGGCGCTCCTGCCGAGCTCCACCAGCGAGACGATCGTGTGGAGCCGGTTGGCGTGTTCGTGGGTCTGGGAGCGCAACGCGTCGGTCAGGGTGCGCATCGTCTCGACCTGACCCGTGAGCGCCTCGATCTCCGTGTGGTCCCGCAGGGTCGTGACCGTGCCGAGCGCAGTCTGCGGCTGGTTGGCTCGTCCTGCGGGTGCAGGGGGTACGGCGGGCTCCTGGTTCACCACCAGGACCCTGTCCTCCGTCAGGTGGACCTCGTCGCGTGCCTTCCGGCCCGACGCGAGGAGCTGGCGGAGGGACGGCGGAACGGCGAGGTGTGACGCCGGGACCGGCTGCTGGGTCCCGTCAAGCCCGAGGAGCCGAGCCGCCTGGTCGTTGTAGAGCACGAGTCTGCCCCGGGCATCCGTCAGCAGGAGGCCCTCGCGGACGGAGTGGAGGACGGAGTCGTAGAAGACGAAGGTCCGCGACAGTTCTGCCGGACCCATTCCGAGGGTCGCATCCCGCAGGCGTCGGCTGAGCAGGAAGGACACCAGTGCACCGAGCGCCAGTGCTCCGAGGGCGATGAAGGCGACGAGTGGCAGCTGCGCGTTCCGGGCGACTGCGGCGCGGTCCACCGTGATGCCGGCCGCGACCATCGCCCTGACGGTCCCGTCGTCATCAAGCACCGGGACGATCGAGCGGATCGAGGGCCCGAGGGTCCCGGCGTACGTCTCGGTCTGGGTACGTCCGGCCAGTGCTTCCGATACCGAACCGATGTAGGGCTTGCCGATCTGCTCCGGGTTGCGATGGGTGTAGCGCGTCCGGTCGGGCGCCATGATGGTGATGAAGTCGACGCCTAGGCGATCCATGACATCGACGGCGTAGGGCTGCAGGGCGGCGGAGGGAGCGGGGGCCTCGACGGCTTCGAGCACGGCGGGCTCGAGGGCGATGGCTGTGGCTACCGCGACCATGCGCTCGCGGGCGGCGTCGTTGACGCCCTGCGCGGCGTCCAGGTACAGGATCACCGAGAGTGACGCCGAGAGGACCATGACGAAGACGAGTTGGGCCAGGAAGAACTGCCGGGCGAGACTCCATCGACGCACGCCGCTCCCGCTCCTTCCCTCTCCTGCCGGCAAGACCGGGCTGCCCCGCCCGATAGGGGTCGGCCATGACCAGTATGAACGCAATGGTGATGGCGGTCACTCGTGGTGTCACGATCGGGGAGAACCATCCAACACTACGCTTCCTGGTGGGACCTCCGCGGACGAAGAACGACCTTCGCCGTCGACGCCGCCGGGCCGGCGGACACCAAGGAGTACAGCATGGCTATGGCGCCATCGTCGTCCGACAGCGGACCCATCAAGACCCGTAGACGGGTGGACAAGACCCACTTCCTCTACATAGCAGTGATTGCGGCCGTGATCCTTGGAGCGATCCTCGGCCTCGTGTTCCCGGAGTTCGCCAAGTCGCTCAAACCCCTCGGCACGGGCTTCATCAATCTGATCAAGATGATGATCGCCCCCATCATCTTCTGCACCATCGTGCTCGGGGTCGGGTCGATCGCGAAGGCTGCGACGGTCGGCAAGGTCGGCGGCCTCGCGCTGGGCTACTTCATGATCATGTCGACCTTCGCCCTGGGCATCGGTCTGGTGGTGGGGAACCTGATCCAGCCGGGTGAGGGCCTCGACATCTCGTCGTCGACCTACGAGATCCCTGCGACGGCCGAGGGCGCGCCCGAGGGCACCGCGGGCTTCCTGCTCAGCATCATCCCGACGACGCTCCTTTCCTCGCTGACGGGCCCCAGCATCCTGCAGACCCTTTTCGTCGCTCTGCTCGTGGGCTTCGCCCTGCAGAAGATGGGCTCCGCCGGAAAGCCGATCCTGCGCGGCATCGGGCACATCCAGGCACTCGTGTTCCGCATCCTTATCATGATCATGTGGCTCGCGCCGATCGGTGCCTTCGGTGCCATCGCCGCGGTCGTCGGTGAGACAGGGGTGCAGGCCATCATCAGCATGGCTACCCTGATGATCGCCTTCTACATCACCTGCGCCCTGTTCATCGTGGTGATCCTGGGCGGCCTGTTGAAGCTGGTCACCGGTGTCAACATCTTCAAACTGATGAAGTACCTCGGACGCGAGTACCTGCTGATCTTCAGCACCTCCTCCTCCGAAGCTGCGCTTCCCCGCCTGATCGCGAAGATGGAGCACCTCGGCATCTCCAAGCCGGTTGTCGGCGTCACCGTGCCCACGGGGTATTCCTTCAACCTGGACGGGACCGCGATCTACCTCACCATGGCAGCGCTGTTCGTGGCAGAGGCACTCGGCAAGCCCCTCGCCCTCGGCGAGCAGATCTCCCTGCTGATCTTCATGATCATCGCGTCCAAGGGTGCGGCGGGCGTCACCGGAGCCGGTCTCGCCACCCTTGCCGGCGGGTTGCAGTCGCACCGCCCCGACCTCGTGGACGGCGTCGGACTCATCGTCGGCATCGACCGCTTCATGTCGGAAGCCCGCGCGCTCACCAACTTCACCGGTAACGCCGTCGCCACGGTCCTGATCGGGACCTGGACGAAGGAGATCGACCGGGGTCGCGTCGACGAGGTACTCGACGGGCGGTTGCCGTTCGACGAGGCGACGATGACCACCGACCACCGCTTCGACGACGACAACGACGTCGAGGAGAGCTCTGCTGTCACGACGGACGCCGCCATCCGTGGAGTGTCCGCCCGCTGACGCCGGAGTACCGGACGGCAGCCCCGACGGGGAGCCGGCTGCAGGAAGTGACGACGGCCCGGTTCGACCGGGCCGTCGTCTTTCGTTCCGGCCGTCCGCGCACCCCGCACGCGGACGGCAACGTTCGACCTCAGGTTGAGGATCAAGGCTCGCTGCTCGCGGGGACAGGCCCGGCCGTCCGCCGCGGCGTTGTACCGTGGACTAGAAGAAATGCCGGTCCGGTTCTATGACGGACCGGCCTGCACCGATACCGATGGAAGCGTGGAGAGATACGTGAGTAGCGAACAGGGTTCGACCACTCTGCCCGGCGCAGCGGATGCGGAGATGGGTCCCACCGGCCGCCCTGTGACCGAGTTCCCGGAGCCGCCGGTCCTCGATTCGCACGGCCCGGCCAGGGTCATCGCGATGGTGAACCAGAAGGGCGGCGTGGGCAAGACGACGTCGACCATCAACCTCGGTGCCGCCCTCGCGGAAGCCGGACGCAAGGTGCTCCTGGTGGATTTCGACCCGCAGGGCGCGCTGTCCGCCGGTCTGGGCACCAATCCGCATGAGCTGGACGTGACCGTGTACAACGTGCTGATGGACCGCAAGGTCACCATCCACGACGCCATCCAGCACACGGCGATCGACAACATCGATCTGCTGCCCGCCAACATCGACCTGTCAGCAGCCGAGGTCCAGCTCGTCAACGAGGTCGCCCGCGAGCAGGTGCTGGACAGGGCTCTGCGCAAGGTCGCGGACGACTACGACGTCATCCTCATCGACTGCCAGCCGAGCCTCGGGCTGCTCACGGTCAACGCGCTGACCGCCGCCCACGGAGTCATCATCCCGCTGATCTGCGAGTTCTTCGCCCTCCGCGCGGTGGCCCTGCTCGTGGAGACGATCGAGAAGGTGCAGGACCGCCTGAATCCGCGCCTGCAGATCGACGGCGTGCTCGCCACCATGTACGACGCACGGACGCTGCACAGCCGCGAGGTCATCGCCCGTCTCGTCGAGGCCTTCGGTGACAAGGTCTTCGAGACCGTCATCAAGCGCACCATCAAGTTCGCGGACGCCACCGTGGCAGCCGAGCCCATCACGTCCTATGCCGCGAACCACTCCGGCGCCGACGCCTACCGCAGGCTCGCCAAGGAGCTCATCAGCAGGGGCGGAGCTCCCTAGTGACGCGGCTCGTGCGGTGCGCCCGGGCGCACTAGTGGTCCCCGTGCCGACCGTCCAGGCTGGCGAGGGGGCTCCGGCGTCCCAGCCCGCCGCCCGCAGCGGCAAGGTTGGACAGGATGCCGGCCCCCGCGGCACAGCAGGTCGGAACCGCCAGGAACGGGACGGCGTACAGCCGGGGGCCGACGGCCAGCCCGTCTTCGCGGTCCAACTGGCCAACTTCAGCGGTCCCTTCGACCTGCTGCTGAATCTCATCTCCCGCCGCGAGCTCGACATCACGGAGATCGCCCTCGCCCAGGTGACGGATGAATTCATCACGCATATCCGTCGGATCCAGGCCGCGGAGGGGGAGTGGAAACTGGACGAAGCCAGCGAGTTCCTCGTCGTCGCGGCTACCCTCCTCGACCTGAAGGCGGCCCGCCTCCTCCCTGCAGGTGCCGTCGAGGACGAGGAGGACGTCGCCCTGCTCGAGGCACGCGACCTGCTGTTCGTCAGGCTCCTGCAGTACAAGGCCTTCAAGGAGATGGCACGGTACCTGGCGGGACGACTCGAGGAGGAGGATGCGCGCCATCCGCGGGACGTCCCCCTGGAGCCGGAGTTCACCCGATTGCTGCCGGAACTGATCTGGAAGCATTCGCCCGAGGAGTTCGCGGCACTCGCGGCGAAAGTACTCGCTCCTCGCCGGCAGCCACCGAGCGAGGTGGGCATCGAGCACCTGCACGCCCCGGCCGTCAGCGTCAGCGACCAGACGGTGGTCCTGCAGGACCTGCTGCGGGCGAGGGGGACGCTGTCCTTCAGGCAGCTCACCGAGGACGCGGAATCCCGGATCGTCCTGGTGGTGCGCTTCCTCGCCCTGCTCGAGATGTTCCGCGACGGCGCCATCACCTTCGATCAGTCGGCGCCCCTGTCAGAACTGCTGGTGAGGTGGAGCGCGGGGGAGGGGCGATGGTCGGCGAGACCCCTCGCCAGCGATGTCGAAGGAACCGGTGACGGTCAGGACGCAGGCGATCCGGCAGAACGCCGGACGGTAGGGAAGGCCCGACCCGACGCGGATGAAGAGCACGACGACGCAGGACCCGGAACCGGGGAGGGGAAGACACGTGGCTGAGGAGACCGGGACCGCGGCCGGCATCGAGGAACTATCCGTCGAGGACCTAGCCGTCGAGGACCTGGCCGTCGAGGAACGACCGGGCGGGCTCCGCGGGGCTGTCGAGGCGATCCTGATGGTGGCGGAGCGGCCCGTCACCGAGGAGCAGCTGGCAGCGGTCCTCGATCGGCCCACCCACGTGGTGCACGCTCTCCTGGTGGAACTG
>JASLAA010000140.1 GCA_030147325.1 Arthrobacter sp.
GTCGATCAGATCGTTGCACCTTGGCTGCGCCACCCAACGCGCCACCATCACCAGATCATGCTCGAAGTCCACCCACACCAGATGGTGTCCGCCGCCGATGGCGAACAGGCTCGACGCCGGCGCTGCCGGGTACAAACCGCAGTCCGTGTTCAGCCACCAGAGATACCCGTAGAGCGGGTTTGCCTGCGCCGGCTGGCCGAGCGCTTCAAGCCAGCCGCTCGAGATCACGTTTCGGCCCTCCCACCGGCCCTTGTTCTGGACCAGCAGTCCAACCCGCGCATGATCACGTGTCGAGATGAACAAGCCGCCACCCCAGTGGCCGCCGCCTGAAACCGAGACCACGGGCCGGCCGGCTACGTCGGTGACCGAGTTGGCGTAGCCATGCCACTCCCAGTCCGGCGATGCGTCGATGGGGTCCATCAGCCGTTCACGCAGCACCGTGGGCAGCGGCTGCCGGAAAACATGCAGCAGCGACAATGCCAGCCGGTTCACCCGGACGTCGTTGTATTCCCAGCGCGAGCCTGGTCGTCCGGGCTCGCGGGCCGGACCAGGCACACGGCGATCGACGCCCGATCCGAAGCGCCGGTCCCGATCCACGCTGTCGGGAATCCCCCAGAGCGTTCCGTGCCACTCGCTGGTCTGCTGCAGGAGGTGGCGCCAGGTGATCGTCCTGTTCTGGCTGCTGCTGAACCCGGTGTCACCCGGCGGCATGTAGTCCGCAACCGGGTCGTCGACGCCTCTGATCAGCCCCTGGTCGACAGCGATCCCGGCGAGCAGTCCGAGATAACTCTTCGCGGCGGAGAAGGTGGTGTCCGGCCGCCCGATGTCGCCCCATTCAGCCACGATCCGGCCGTATCGGAGGATCATGCCATTGGCACCGCCCCGAGGCCGCACCAGCCCGATCGGCTTGTCATGCGGCGGCTGGTCCTCCACATAGGCATTGCCGACATAGCGTCCGTCGGAAAGGAACAGGCTGCGCGGCCAGTCGGACTTCGGGTCCACCCAGTACGCGGAGGCCAACGGATCCTTCGGTGTGACCACGCTCCTCGTGGAGCACTGCACGGTCGAGGAGAACGTGGTGACCTTCGACTTCCCCGGGAAGAGTGGCCAGCACTGGGACACGCGGCTCGAGGACGCGGACCTCGCCGACGCCCTGCGCCCGATGTTGCAGCGCGAGGATGCCGACACCGTGCTCGCGTACCGGACCGACGACGCCCGGTGGCACCATGTGGACGGCTCCCAGCTCAACGAGTTCCTCCGCCAGGTCACCGGTGGTCCCTTCACCGCGAAGGACTTCCGGACCTGGCAGGCCACCGTCGTCGCCGCGATGGCGCTCGCCAAGGAGGATCTCAAGGCGACGAGCCGGACGGCGCGGCAGAAGGCCGTCAGTGCCACGATGAAGGCCGTCGCGGACCACCTGGGCAACACCCCGACCGTGGCGCGCAGTTCCTACGTGGATCCGCGCCTCGTGGACCGCTTCATGAGCGGCGAGGTCATCCCCATCACCACCTACTCGGCCTCGGAGAAGGCCGTGCAGGAACTCCTGCGCGACTGACCCGCGCGTTTCCAAGCTTCCCGTTCGTCAGTACGCTGGCACCGGGCGCCCAACGAGGAGCGCATCCTTCGACGAAAGGCACACCATGACCGAGAACGCTCACGGAGGACACATCGTGAACCCCAACGAGGGTGACGGCTCGACGTCCGATCCGAACTGGCACGGCGACGCCGGGGACCAGGGCAACGACCTCCGCTTCGCGGAGGAGCAGGCCCTCATCAACGAGCAGGCCGACCGCGCGGACCGGGACCCCTCGGAGGCCGTCGCCGCCGCCGCGCAGGAGGGCCACTACACGAGTACCGACCCTTCGGATGCCTCGGGTGGCTACACGTCCTCGCAGGATCCCGCGGAGGAGGGCGAGTACACCGACAAGGACAAGCCGCTCGCCGACGCGCCCGAGGGCGAGGGCGGATACACCGACCGCGACAGCTAGGGCGCGGTGCCCGGGTGCGACGGACGACGGCGCCCGGCCCGTTCCCGGCGCAGCCACTCCCGCCCGAGGCGGGGCAGTGGCGATCCCGAGGAGGACCCTGATGGTCCGGGAGCCGATGCCGGCACCCGGACCATCAGTGCGTCCGGATCCACGCGCGCGGTCAGGCAGGTGATGGCGCCCGAGGGGTCACCGTCGAGCTGCGTGGCGATCGGTTCGGCCGACCGGACCGTCACCTCCCTGGCACGGTAGTAACTGAGCACCGGGATGCCGCCGCGATGCCGCAGCAGGATCTTCGCGGCCATCCAGGTCCAGCCGAGGAGGCTGCGCGGACTGAGCACCACCACGTCCAGGTAGCCGTCGTCGATCATGGCGTCGGGGACGAAGTCGACTCCGGCCGGGAGCTTTCCGCAGTTCGCCACGAGCAGGCTGCGCACCTTGCGGCTCTGCGGCGGCTGTCCGTCCAGGCTGATCGAGATCCGGCGACGACGCCCCGGGAGGTGCCGCACGCCCGCCTCGCTGTAGGCGAGCCAGCCGAAGCGTTCCTTGAGGTCCTGTTTCGCGTCGGCCACCACGCTGGCGTCGAATCCGACCCCGCCCATCACCAGGAACGGGTGTTCGGAGCTGACCTGCGTCCGGTCGTTGCGCAGTGTGATCCTTGCCGCGTCGATCCGTCGCTCGTGGCCGTGCAGGGCGATGCGGAGGCAGCCGGCGACGTCGTGGTAGGGCAGGCCGAGATTCCTGACCAGCAGGTTGCCCGTGCCCAGGGGCAACAGCCCGAGGGCTGCGGGCCTGTGGGCGAGGGCGGAGGCGACGGCCCGGACCGTTCCATCCCCTCCGGCCGCGATGACGACGTCGGCCCCGGCCTCGAGTGCCCGCTCGGCCTGCCCGGTGCCCGGGTCCTCCACCGTGGTCTCGAGGACGAGCGGGGGATCCCAGCCGGCATCCGAGCACGCCTGCTCGACGAGGGCGCGCGCTGAGGCGGCCTGCAGTTTCGTCGGGTTGAGCACGAGGGCGACGCGCTGCGGACCGGCCGCCACCGGCACGGGCTCGTGGACCGAAGCGGTGGGTGTCCGGGTCTGCCGCAGCCGCCGGACCGACCAATAGCTCTGGAGGGATGCGACGGCGGCGGACGCCGCGGCGGTACCGGCGAGCAGTTTGCGGCGCATGGTCACCCACAATAGCGGCAGGCCCCCGTCGCGCCGTCGCGTCCGCTGGTTTGGGTAGTCTTGTCGATGTGATCGACGTCAACGACCTCCGCCAGAATCCCGAGCAGTTCCGAGCATCGCAGCGTGCGCGCAGGGCGGATGAGTCCCTGGTCGACGCCGTCCTCGCAGCTGATGCGGCCCGGCGCGAGTCGGTGACGGCCTATGAGACCCTGCGGGCCGAGCAGAACGCCTTCGGCAAGCGGGTCGCCCAGGCCAAGGGCGAGGAGAAGCAGGCGCTCCTGGCCGAGGTCAAGGAGCTGGCGGCGGCGGTCAAGGCGGCGGCGGTCGCCTCCGAGGCGGCCAAGGCCGAGCAGGAGGTGCTGCTGCGCAAGCTGCCGAACCTGGTGCAGGACGGCGTGCCGGAGGGCGGCGAGGACGACTACGTGGTGGTGAAGAAGGTCGGCACTCCGCGGGACTTCCAGGCAGAGGGCTTCGAGCCCCGCGACCACCTCGAGATCGGCGAGCTGATCGGCGCCATCGACATGGAGCGCGGCGCGAAGGTCTCCGGGTCACGCTTCTACTTCCTCAAGGGCGTCGGTGCGCGCCTCGAGATCGCCCTCCTGCGCATGGCGCTCGACCAGGCCATGGATGCCGGCTTCACGCCGATGATCACCCCCACCCTCGTGCGGCCGGAGACCATGCAGGGCACCGGTTTCGACATCGCGCACGACGCCGAGATCTACCGGCTCGAGGAGGACAATCTCTACCTCGTCGGCACCTCCGAGGTCGCGCTCGCCGGGTACCACTCCGACGAGATCATCGACGTCGGTGCCGGACCCGTCCGCTATGCGGGCTGGTCCTCCTGCTACCGCCGGGAAGCCGGCTCGCACGGCAGGGACACCCGCGGCATCATCCGGGTGCACCAGTTCAACAAGGTGGAGATGTTCACCTACACCACGGTGGAGGACGCGCCGGCGGAGCATGAGCGCATGCTCGCCTGGGAGGAGGAGATGCTCGCCAAGGTCGAGGTCCCGTACCGCGTCATCGACACCGCTGCCGGGGATCTCGGGATGTCCGCGGCACGGAAGTTCGACTGCGAGGCCTGGGTGCCGACGCAGGGCGACTACCGCGAGCTGACGTCGACGTCGAACTGCACCACGTTCCAGGCGCGGCGCCTGAACATCCGCGAGCGGCAGGAGGGTGAGGGCCAGAAGGGTACGCGCGCAGTCGCCACCCTGAACGGGACCCTCGCGACCACGCGCTGGATCGTGGCGATCCTCGAGCACCACCAGAACGCGGACGGGTCGGTCACCGTCCCGGTGGCGCTGCGCCCGTATCTTAACGGAATGGAAATCCTTCCGGTACTGTGAGCGTCGCCCTACCGGGCTGTCGGTGGGGGGTGCTTCACTGAATCATGAGTACTTTGATCAATGCTGGCATCGATGACCGGCAGGAACACCGCAAGCACCACCTCATCGCCCTCGACGTCGACGGCACCCTCGTGGATCACGAGGGAGCCATGACGGAAGAGGTGCGCGACGCCGCGCGGGCCGTCATCGAAGCCGGACACGACGTCATCATCGCCACGGGCAGGTCCCTCGGGGCAACTCTTCCCGTCATCAGGCTCCTCGGTATCACCCGGGGCTTCGCCGTCTGCTCGAACGGAGGCGTCACGCTCCGCATCGATGCCTCCCTGCCCGAGGGCTTCGAGGTGATCGAGCGGGTGACCTTCGATCCCAAGCCTGCACTGACCGCCCTTCGGGAGCGGTTGCCTGCCGCCAAGTACGCCCTCGAGGACGATCGCGGGCGCTTCCTGTCCACGGAGAGCTTCCAGGATGCGAGCTTCGGGTCCGAGGCCGAGAGCGTCGACTTCGACGAGATGCTCCGGAGCCGCGCAGTGCGGGTCGTCGTCTTCAGCACGGACAGTTCCGCGGAGGAGTTCGGCGAGGCCGTCGCGTCGATCGGCCTGCACGGCGTGACCTACTCCGTGGGCTGGACCGCCTGGCTGGACATCGCCGCTTCCGGCGTCACGAAGGCGAGCGCGCTGGAGGTCCTCAGGCGGCGGCTGGGCACGGACGAGGAACTCACCGTGGCGGTCGGCGACGGCCGGAACGACATCGAGATGCTCCAGTGGGCGGGACGCGGGGTCGCCATGGGCCAGGCTCCGGACGAGGTCCGCTCGGCGGCATCGGAGGTCACCGGGACCGTGTACGACGACGGCGCTGCGAAGGTCCTTCGCTCACTGGTGTGACAGCTCAGTAGGGGAGGGCGGCTTCGGGCAGGGACGCAGGACCGTGGGTGAGGTCCAGCAGGCGCGCTGCAGCCGGACGCGTGGCCCATTCCTCCATCCAGTGGGAGCGGACGACGGCGCGGCTCACGGCCTGCGCGGTGATGCCGAGTTCCTCGGCGATGAACTTCTGCTGCCCCCGAGCGCCGGGCGTCATCAGGTCCAGAACCGTCCACTCGGCGTCCGTGCGGGTATGGACGATCTGCCCCAGCAGCCTCAGGACGGCTTCGGCCTCGGCGGCTATCGCGCCGTCCGGTCCCTCCACGGCGAGCGGGATCCGCTCCCCGGTCTTCCGCGCCCGATTCACCGCCCGGCGGGCGTAGACGAGTCCGTAGCCCTCCGCGTCCACCAGGCGCTCCGGAACGGGCGGGAGCAGTCCACCGACCCCGATCCCCACGTGCCAGCGGCGATAGCGGAGGGCCCGCAGCGCGGCGTCGACCGCGCTCGTCGCCGAGTCCACCACTCCCTGCACCTCGTCCCCCACCGACCGCTGGAACGGGACGACCGCCGGGACGAGGCGCAGTGCCCTGAGGAGATCCCCCGTGAGGTCGCCGACGTCGCGGGAGTCGCGCTGGTTGATGGTCAGGACGAAGTGCATGGCATCAGTATGGGCGCACGAACCCGCCGATCAACTGTAATGCGTTGTTTTCGACCACCGCGCCGTCGCCCGGTCGGCTCCAGGATCGCGGACCCGGGCGCTGGTCGGTGGTCCGCTCGTGCTGTCCCCGGACAGCGCGAGCCCCCGTTCCACCCGGGAGGCGGAACGGGGGCTCGCGGAACCAGGCCGGTCGGGTCAGCGGCCCTCGGGCGTCTCCGTGGCGTTCTTCGCCTCGACGTCGACGGAGCGGCCCTGGGGCTCGTCCTCCTCGCTCGCGTCGCCGACGTCCTTGAACCGCTTGAGGGAGGCCTCGATCTCGGCCTCTGCCTCCTCGCGACCCGCCCAGTCGGCGGCTTCGACCCACTTGCCCGGCTCGAGATCCTTGTACTTGGTGAAGAAGTGCTTGATCTCGTCGAGCAGGAAATCCGAGACGTCGGACAGTTCCTGGATGTGCTCGAACCTGGGGTCGACGGGCACACAGAGCACCTTGGCGTCCCCGCCGCCGTCGTCGGTCATGTTGAAGACACCGATCGGGCGGGATTCGACGAGCACGCCCGGGATGAGGTCGAAGTCCTGCAGCAGCACCAGCGCGTCCAGCGGGTCGCCGTCCTCACCCAGGGTGTTCTCGAAGTAGCCGTAGTGCGTGGGGTACTGCATCGCCGTGAACAGGACGCGGTCGAGGCGCAGCCGGTGCGTGTCGTGGTCGATCTCGTACTTGACCCGCGACCCTCGCGGGATCTCGATGGTGACGTCGAGCTTCATGGCAACTCCTGTGGTTGGTCGGGAATCCGGTGGCGGCCGTCGACGCGCCCTCCGGAGGAGGGCGAGCCGCCGGTCTAGTGTTAAAGCGTCAGCCCTAACATATCGGTCGGTCGTCGGTACCGGAGCATTTCCTGCCGCTTTCCGGGTTCCGCCTCCACGCCCTGCGAAAGGATCCGATGAGTCGCCTCCTCCGCCTGCTGACCGGTCTGCTGCTGGTCCTGGCGATGGCGGCGGTGGCCGTGCCCCTGACGATCCATCTCCTGCCCGGTGTCGTGGCGGCGATGAACCCCGCACCACCCGCTCCTCCGCCCGTCACCCCGGGGGCGCAGATCCCGCCGGCCACCGTCCCGGTGCCCGACGTCGTCCGGCCGCTTCCCGCCGCGGCGCCCGGACCCGATCCCGCCGTCCTCGGCGCGGCCCTGGACGCGGCCCTGGAGTTCCCCGGCGCAGGGACGTTCGCCGGTACGGTCGTCGATTCGGCCGACGGCAGGGTGCTGTACGCCAGGGATGCGACGCGCCTGCAACCGCCGGCGTCGAACATCAAGCTCCTCACCGCCGTCGGCGCCATGACGTACGTGCCGCCCGCGCGGACACTCGCCACCTCGGTGCTGACCGCGGACTCGGCGCCCGGCGCGCTCTACCTCCGGGGAGGCGGGGACGTGCTTCTCGGCTCCGGTCCCTCGGACCCCGGGGCCGTCGTCGGACGGGCGGGCCTCGCCACGCTCGCCGCGGAGACGCTCGCCGCCCTGCCCGACGCCTCCGGACCCTACGCCGTCCACCTCGACGACACCTTCTTCGTCGGAGCGACCCTGAACCCGACGTGGGCCGACGGCGACGTCGAGGCGGGCGAGATCGCCCCGGTGCACGCCCTCGCCATCAACTCGGCCTGGCTCGAGGAGGGGCGGGCCGGTGGGCCGCGGTCGCAGGACGCGGGGCTCGACGCCGCCCGGGCCTTCGCGACCGCGCTCGGAACAGCCGCGGCAGAGCGGGGCATCACCGTCCACCCCGGGGTGGAGCGCCACGCCGCCCCCGAGACAGCCGCTGTCGTGGCAGCCGTGGAATCGGCGCCGGTCGGCGAGCAGGTGCGCAGGATGCTCGAGGTCTCCGACAACTACCTCGCGGAAGCACTCGCGAGGATCGCGGCGGTCGAGAGCGGCCGCCCCGCATCCTTCGGGGGAGCGACCGAGGCGCTCACGGCGGCCGCACTGCGGCTGGGAGTACCGGAGGAGGGACTCCTGGTCGGAGATGCCGCAGGCCTGTCCGTGCGCAACGCCATGTCGCCGGAGCAACTCGCGATCCTCGTGCGCGGAACCACCACGTCGGAGACACCGGGCCTCGCCGGGGTCGCGGACTCGCTGCCGATCGCCGGACTGACCGGCACTCTGGCGGACCGGTTCACGCCCGATACCGGTGCCGCGGCGGGCGGGGCAGGAACAGTGCGGGCCAAGACGGGGACGCTCAACGCCGTCACCGGGCTCACCGGCCACGTGGTCACCGCCGACGGTCGCCTGCTCGTGTTCTCCTTCCTCGCGCTGGGACTCGACGGGACGACCGCCGAGGCGAGGGCGGCCGCCGACCGCGCGGCCGCCGTCCTCGCAGGGTGCGGCTGCCGGTAGCGGGTACCCCGCCCCCGCGCAGGCTTCCCTGCCCGGGCGCGGCGGTCAGCGGCATGTGATCGAATAGGCGGATGAACGAGTCCGCCGCTCCCCGCCCGCAGCTGGTCAACTGGGATCTCGCGGCGTCCACCGCCGCGTCCCTGACGCCGGCCGGACCCACCATGCAACCCGCCGAGATCGCCCGCGCCGTGGAGAACATGCGCCGGCTGGCCGATGCATCCGTGAGCCACGTGCACGCCATCTCGAGGCTCGACGCCGCACGCGACCTCCGCGACTCGGAACTGCTGATCGTGGATCGTGCGTCCTGGGCCAGGGCGAATGCCCGCAGCTTCCGCACCCTGATGGAGCCTGCACTGGACCAGCTCGCAGCGTCCCGGCCGGACGTCCTGAAGTCCGCGTCGCTTGCCCTCGGCGGCACGGTCACCGGTGCGCAGCTCGGAGCCATCCTGGCCTTCCTCTCCAGCAAGGTCCTCGGGCAGTACGACCCGTTCGTCCCCTCCCGCAACGGGCAGGGTGGCCGCCTGATGCTCGTGGCACCCAACATCATCTCCGTCGAGCGGGAGCTCAACGTCGATCCCTCTGATTTCCGCCTGTGGGTGTGCCTGCACGAGCAGACACACCGGGTCCAGTTCGCGGCCGCACCCTGGCTCAAGGACCACATGACCAGCGAGATCGGGCAGCTGACGTCGGGCCTGATGGACAAGGCCGATTCGCTGTCGGAGCGGCTCGGTGCCGCGGTGAAGAACATCACCGCCGCCCGGACCCGGTCGCGCACGGGGCCGGCGACGGCCGACGGCGTCCCGTCACAGGACGTCGGCGTGCTGTCCATCCTGCAGGACCCGGACGACAAGGCCAGGCTCTCCCACCTCACAGCGGTGATGAGCCTCCTCGAGGGCCACGCGAATGTCGTGATGGACGGTGTGGACGGCAGTATCGTGCCGTCCGTCAAGACCATCCGCCGCCGCTTCAACGCCCGCGGGAAGTCCCGGGGGCCGCTCGAGAAGGTCCTCCGGCAGCTGATGGGCCTCGACGCCAAGATGCGCCAGTACAGCGACGGGTCGAGGTTCGTGCGCCGGGTCGTCAGCCAGACCGGGATGGACGGGTTCAACGCGGTCTGGCAGTCGGAGTCCCATCTGCCCACCGAGCGCGAGATCCACGCGGCCGACGAGTGGATCGACAGGATGAGTCTGCGTCGTCATGGCTAGGCGCCCGCGGCTCCTGCCTGCCGTCGGGACCGCACGGAATCTCCTCGAAGCCTGCCTCGAAGGCGTGCTGGCGGACCCCGTGCCGGTGCGGGACCGGGTCCGGACCGGCGGCGTCGGCGCCTCCGCTGCAGCGGGTGTCCTGCCCGACACCGACTCCGACGCGATCGGACCCACCGGTGCAGTGGACCTGCCGTTGGTCCTGGTGGCCTGCAGCGGTGGGCCGGACTCGCTGGCACTCGCGGCCGTCGCCGCGCACCTGGCCCGCACGGGGCGCTGCCGCGTCGGCGCGGTCGTCGTCGACCATGGGCTGCAAGCCGACAGCGCGGAGACAGCCGCGCGGGCGGCGGATGCGGCCCGGGACCTCGGCCTCGGGCCGGTCGAGGTACAGCGTGTCGCGGTCGACCGCGAGGGCATGGGCCCGGAGGCCGCAGCCCGCAGCGCCCGCTACCGGGCACTGGATGAGGCCGCCGCCCGCCTGGGAGCGGTGGCGATCCTGCTGGGTCACACGCTCGACGACCAGGCCGAGCAGGTCCTCCTGGGTCTGGCACGCGGTTCCGGGACCCGCTCCCTCGCCGGGATGCCGGCCAGACGCGGCAGGTACCTCCGGCCGTTCCTGGACCTGCGGCGCTCGGACACGGAGGCCATCTGCGCCTTCTACGGCCTGGAACCCTGGCATGATCCCACCAACGCCGATCCGGCCTTCGCGCGATCGAGGGTCCGCACCGAGGTCCTTCCGCAGCTCGAGGACCAGCTGGGACCCGGCATCGCGCAGGCGCTGGCCCGCACGGCGCGCATCCTCGGGCAGGACGCCGACCTGCTGGAGCACCTGAGCCGTGAGGCGTTCGCGTCCCTGCGGAGGACGGACGGCGCAGCCGTGCTGCTGCCGGAGGACGGTCTCCGGGCCCTGCCCGCAGCACTTCGGCAGCGCGTGCTGGCCCTCGCGGCACTCGAACTCGGAGCGTTCCAGCCCAGCTTCGAGCGCCTGCGGGCGGCCGAGGCGCTGCTCGACCGGAAGGGTTCTGCCGGTCCCGTGCAGCTGGGCGGCAAGGTGAGCGTCCACCGGCAGGTCCGAGGACGGGCGGTTCTTCCCGGACAAGGGAGCTATGGCAATCTTGTCCTTAGTAAGAACGGCAGTGACAATGGCAGCAGCAATGGCTCCGGTGTGAAGCAATCGCGCCGTCCGACCCAGGAGTAACCGGTGGATTCCAACGACGTCCAGTCAGATCTCAAGCACGTCCTCTACACCAAGGAAGAGATCCAGCAGCGCATCAACGAGCTCGCGCAGCAGATCGACGCCGACTACCAGGGCCGGGACATCCTCCTGGTGGGTGTCCTGAAGGGCGCGGTGATGGTCATGGCCGATCTCGCTCGCGCGCTGCACTCCCACATCACGATGGACTGGATGGCCGTCTCCTCCTACGGCAGCGGCACGCAGTCCTCCGGTGTGGTGCGGATCCTCAAGGACCTCGAGACGGACCTGATGGGCAAGCACGTGCTGATCGTCGAGGACATCATCGACTCCGGCCTCACGCTGTCCTGGCTCAAGGCCAACCTGCTGTCCCGGGGCCCGGCCTCGGTGGAGATCTGCACCCTGCTGCAGAAGCCCGATGCCGCGAAGGTGGAGATCGACGTCAAGTACGTCGGCTACGACATCCCGAACGAATTCGTCATCGGTTACGGCCTCGATTTCGCGGAGAAGTACCGCAACCTGGATTTCATCGGCACCCTGGCCCCCCACGTGTACGAATAGGGCACCTCCGCCCGTCCCTCCCCGCTGTACGCCAGGAGGGAACTAAAGCCGCGATCGACGCGTGATGAATCGCAGACGGTGTATATGTTGAGGTGCTTCAAGGGCACCCACACAGCAGTGCGCCCCCACACTTGTACTTGCATCAGCAGGAGGGACAGGGCTTGCTGCCCTGAGACGTATGAAATTCAAGAACATCTTCAAGGGGCCCATCTTCTGGATCGTCCTGGCGGTCGTTGCGCTCCTGCTGATCCTCCCGACCCTCTTCGGCTCGGGTAACTCCCGCGTCGACACCAACGTCGGGCTCCAGCTCCTCGAAGATGACCAGGTGACGCAGGCGAAGATCTACGACGGCGAGCAGCGCGTGGACCTCACCCTGCGGGACGACTACGAGGACATGGGCCGCAGCGTCCAGTTCTTCTACAGCACCGCGCGCGCCGAGGACGTCGTCGACGCCATCAACGCCTCCGATACGGAGGGGTTCACCGACCAGCCCGCCGAGAGCAACTGGCTGCTGAGCCTGGCCGGACTGATCGTCCCCATCCTGATCCTCGGCGTCATCTTCTGGTTCCTGCTCAGCCGCATGCAGGGCGGCGGATCCAAGGTCATGCAGTTCGGCAAGTCCAAGGCGAAGCTGATCTCCAAGGACATGCCGCAGGTGACCTTCAACGACGTCGCAGGTGCCGATGAGGCGGTGGAGGAACTGCTGGAGATCAAGGAGTTCCTGCAGGAGCCCGCGAAATTCCAGGCGCTCGGCGCCAAGATCCCCAAGGGCGTCCTGCTGTACGGCCCTCCGGGAACGGGCAAGACCCTGCTGGCGCGTGCGGTCGCCGGGGAAGCGGGCGTCCCCTTCTACTCCATCTCGGGTTCCGACTTCGTCGAGATGTTCGTCGGCGTCGGAGCCTCCCGTGTGCGGGACCTCTTCGAGCAGGCCAAGAACAACTCTCCCGCCATCATCTTCGTCGACGAGATCGACGCCGTCGGTCGTCACCGCGGTGCGGGTGTGGGCGGCGGCAACGACGAACGGGAACAGACCCTCAACCAGCTCCTCGTGGAGATGGACGGCTTCGACGCCACGACCAACGTGATCCTGATCGCTGCCACGAACCGCCCGGACGTCCTGGACCCCGCGCTGCTGCGCCCGGGCCGGTTCGACCGCCAGATCGGCGTCGAGGCACCGGACATGAGGGGGCGCGAACACATCCTCACGGTGCACTCCAAGGGCAAGCCGATGGCATCCGGGGTGGACCTCAAGGGCGTCGCCAAGAAGACCCCGGGGTTCACCGGCGCGGACCTCGCGAACGTCCTCAACGAGGCTGCCCTCCTGACCGCGCGGTCGAACGCGCAACTGATCGACGACCGCGCCCTCGACGAGGCGATCGACCGCGTCATCGCCGGACCCCAGAAGCGCAGTCGTGTGATGAAGGAACTCGAGCGCAAGATCACCGCCTACCACGAAGGTGGCCACGCCCTCGTGGCGGCCGCTCTCCGGAACACCGATCCGGTGACCAAGGTGACGATCCTCCCGCGCGGCCGCGCCCTGGGCTACACGATGGTGATGCCGAGCGACGACAAGTACTCGGTGAGCCGGAACGAGCTGCTCGACCAGCTCGCCTATGCCATGGGCGGCCGGGTCGCGGAGGAGATCGTCTTCCACGATCCCTCCACCGGTGCGTCGAACGACATCGAGAAAGCCACCGGTACAGCCCGGAAGATGGTCACCCAGTACGGGATGAGTGAGCGCATCGGGGCCGTGAAGCTGGGCCAGGGTGCCGGCGAGCCCTTCCTCGGGCGCGACATGGGCAGTGACCGGGACTACTCCGACCAGATCGCCCTCGTCGTGGACGAGGAGGTGCGTCGTCTGATCGACAACGCGCATGACGAGGCCTACCAGATCCTGACCGAGAACCGCGATGTCCTCGACCGCCTCGCCCTCGAGCTGCTCGAGCGCGAGACGCTCAACCAGGCCGAGATCGCCGAGGTCTTCCACAATGTCCGCAAGCGGAGCCTGCGGGAGGTATGGCTGTCCAAGCAGACCCGGCCGGTGCACTCGCTGCCACCCGTCACCTCGCGGAAGGAGCGTGCGGAGGCGATCGAGAGTGGCAGACCCGCTCCCGAGGACGTGGCTCCCCAGGACCAGATGGCCGAGGCCAGCATCCCGCGGGACTTCGACGTCCAGGATTCCGAGCTACCCTCTCCCGAGTCGGGCGAGAGCCCCAGGGACGGCCGGGACGCCTAGTCCCGCAGCCGAGCGTCGGCAGCTGGTCGTCGGCAGCAGGACGTCGGTGACCGCTGGTCGCCGGTGAGCAGCATCGAACCAAGGGGAGATGACCCATGACGGATTTCGACGACGAAGTGGTGGAAGCCGCCCTGGTTGCGACGGGATCGCCCGTCGACCAGCCGCGCATCCAGCGTGCGGTGCGGGAGATCCTCGCGGCGATCGGTGAGGATCCCGACCGCGACGGCCTACTGGACACCCCGAAGCGGGTCGCGAAGGCCTATGCGGAGATGTTCGCAGGGCTGCACCAGGACGCGGGGGACGTCCTGGCGACCTCCTTCGACATCAACCACCAGGAGTTGGTGCTGGTCAAGGACATCCCTTTCTACTCGACCTGCGAGCACCACCTCGTCCCGTTCCATGGATCCGCGCACATCGGCTACATCCCGTCCGCAGACGGCAGGGTCACCGGACTGAGCAAGCTCGCGCGGCTCGTGGAGGTCTACGCCCGGAGGCCTCAGGTCCAGGAGCGGCTCACCACCCAGATCGTTGATGCGATGATGGAACATCTCAAGCCCAAGGGTGCGATCGTCGTGATCGAGTGCGAACACATGTGCATGTCGATGCGCGGGGTCCGCAAACCCGGTGCGAAGACCGTCACCTCGGCCGTCCGCGGCCAGATCCGCGAGTCGGCGACGCGCGCCGAGGCCATGAGCCTCATACTCGGAAGGTAGGACCTGCTTCATGGATTCTCTCGCCGCAGCTCCCGGAACGGGTCCTGCGACCTCGCCGCTCCCGGTCATCCGGCCCGTGCGAACCGCCAAGACCGTCGGCGATCTCCCCACGAACCGCTCCGTGGTGATGGGGATCCTGAACGTCACCCCCGATTCCTTCAGTGACGGGGGCAAGTACGCGACGACCGACGACGCCATCGGGCACGGTCTGCGCATGCACTACGGCGGCGCGGACATCATCGACGTCGGAGGGGAGTCCACGCGACCCGACGCGCGTGAGGTGCCCGTCGAGGAGGAATTGGCGCGCGTGCTCCCCGTGGTGAGGGCGCTGGTGAAGGCCGGGGCGCTCGTCAGCATCGACACGATGCACGCGGAGACCGCTCGGCAGGCGCTCGATTCCGGCGCCGCCATCGTCAACGACATCTCGGGCGCTGCCTTCGATCCCGCCATGCCCGCCGTGGTGGCGCAGCGGAAGGTCCCGTACATCCTGACCCACCGCAGGGGTACAGCGGCCACCATGGACAGCCTGGCCGAGTACGACGACGTGGTGGCCGAGGTCGCCGCGGAGCTGACGGACCTGCGGGACCGCTTCGTCGCGGCCGGCGTCGAGGCGAGCAGGATCATCCTCGATCCCGGGATCGGGTTCGCGAAGACGGACGAGCACAACTGGGCCATCCTGCAGAACCTCGACGCCTTCACGGCCCTCGGTCACCGTGTGCTCGTCGGAGCCTCCCGCAAGCGCTTCCTCGGAACGCTCCTGACGTCGGCCGGCAAGGCTGCAGCGCCCGTGGAGCGTGACCACGCCTCGCTCGCCGTCGCCACCCTCTCGGCCGCGGCGGGGGCCTGGGGTGTGCGCGTCCATGATCCTGCTGCAGTGCTCGACGCCGTCAAGGTCGCCGCTGCGGCAGGACGCCGGTCGTGACCGGCGGCAGTGCACCGACCCGCACCGGTTCCCCCACGGGCCACCTCGACAGCGTGGTGCTCAGCGGCATCACGGCCAAGGGGTACCACGGTGTCTTCGATCACGAGCGCCGGGACGGCCAGCCGTTCGTCGTGGACATCGTGCTCCACCTGGACCTCCAGCCCGCCGGGACCAGCGACGAACTGGCGCGCACCGCGCACTACGGCGAACTCGCCGAACTGGTTCACCGCATCATCGGGGGTAATCCATTCGATCTCATCGAAGCCCTCGCCGAGACCATCGCTGCGGCCGTCCTGGATGCTTTCCCGGTCGCTGCGGTCGACGTCACCGTCCACAAGCCGAAGGCGCCGATCGAGGTCCCCTTCGGAGATGTGGCAGTGACCCTGCGCAGGAGCCGGTCATGACCTCGGTCCGTTCCGTGCTGGCGCTCGGCAGCAACCTCGGCGCGAGCCGGGACACCCTGCTGCTCGCCGTGGCGGACATCGTGGAGCCGGACGACGTGCGCCTGAACTCGGTGTCACCCGTCGTGCGCACGAAACCGGTGGGCGGCCCCGAGCAGCCCGACTACCTCAACATGGTGATCGAGGTGGAGACCGCGCTGGGGCCCTACGAACTCCTCGCGCTCTGCCAGTCCGTGGAGGACAAGCACCACCGCAAGCGCGCCGAGCGTTGGGGCCCACGGACCCTGGACGTCGATATCATCACCTACGGGAACTGGAGATCCGACGACGAAGCGCTGATCATCCCGCATCCCCGCGCGGCCTCGCGGGCCTTCGTCCTGCAGCCCTGGGCCTGGATGGACGCGGGCGCCCTCCTGGACGGACGCCCCGTGGCGGAACTGGCCGCGGAAGCCGAGGACCTTGCGGGCCTGGTGCCGTTCGAGGGAGTCTAGGACGCCGTGAGCACTCTTCAGTTCCGCTGGCTGGCCGTCGTCGGGCTGGTGGCCGGTCTCGCCGGCTGGCTGGTGAACTGGCTCGCCACGCGTAACGGGTACGGCACGCCCACCCTGCCCCTGACCTCCCTCGTGACCACGGCGGCGATCATCGGGATCACCCTCTTCTTCGGGCGCCGTGTGCTCCGGTGGCGCAACGGCAGGCGCGATCGCGCCCTCGACCCGATCCTGGCCACGCGCACCCTCGTCCTCGCCCAGGCCTGCGCCTACGCCGGAGCGGTGACACTCGGGTGGCACGCGGGGATCTTCGTCGACCAGGTGATGCTGCTGCCCGTCCGCTCCGCCACGGCACCGCTGTGGGGGTCGGTGGCGCTCATGGCGGGCGGAATCGTCATGATTATGGTGGGATTGGTTGTCGAGAACTTCTGCAGGCTACCGCCCGACGACGACGGCACCGGCGCCCCGGGCCACAGCGAGGGGGAATATGCGTAGCGAACCGATCGACCCGTCAGGGCTCGAGTGGTCGAGGGTCTCACCGAAGTACCTGCGCGTCAGGCTCCTCGGCTGGGCCATCGGATCCCTCGTCTGGCTCGTCCTCGCCTGCATCCCCCTGGTACTGCGCCTGCTGGGAGTCTGGGAGACCTTCCCGCCGGCGTGGCTCGTCTGGGGGCTCCCCGCCGTCGTCCTGGTCCTCGCAGTGTGGCGAGGCGTCCTGCTGCCACGCCAGGTCGCGGCGATCGGGTACGCGGAGCGCGACGACGACCTCCTGGTGCGCCAGGGCGTGTTCTTCCAGCGCACCATGGTGGTCCCCTACGGCCGGATGCAGTACGTCGACGTCGCCGTCGGGCCCCTCGAACGCGCCTTCGGCATCTGCACGCTGAAACTCCACACCGCATCTCCCGCGACGAACGCCTTCATCCCGGGGCTGCCCACCGCGGAAGGCACGAGGCTGCGCGAGCAGCTCTCCGCGCGGGGAGAAGCCAGGCTGGCCGGGCTGTGACGACCGGGCACGGGACTGCCGGCGAGGGTCCGCTGCTGCCGGTGCCGGGCGGAGCGCAGGACGCCGGTCCGGGTCCCGCTGCGGACGGCGGGGTCTGGCAGCGGGTCCACTTCATCTCGCCACTCGTGCGCGGGTGGATCGCTCTCATCGCGATTCTCTACTTCGTCGGCAGGGACTGGTTCGAAGGCCTCTTCAGCCCCGAGACCCGGGGCCGGGGTCCGCTGCCCGAAGGCATCAACGCCCTGGTAGCGGTCGGGATCATCCTCGGCGTCGCCCTGGTGGTCGCCGGTGTCTTCTTCGTGTCCTGGTACTTCACGCGCTACCAGGTGACGGCGCAGCACCTGCGCGTCCACTCCGGGGTCCTCTTCCGTCAGCAGCGCCAGGCAAGGCTGGACCGCGTCCAGGCGATCGACATCGTGCAGCCGCTCCTCGCCCGCATCTTCGGCCTCGCCGAACTCAAGTTCGAGGTCGCCGACGCCGGTGAGTCCGCCGTGCGGCTCGCGTTCCTGAAGCTCGACGAGGCGAAGCGGCTGCGTGCCACCATCCTGTCCCGCGCCGCAGGGGTGGACACCGATCCGGAGCACCCCGAGGAGATCGTCGAAGCCCCGGAGCGCGAGGTGGTGTCCATCCCGCCGGGCCGCGTCATCGGTTCGGCGGTCCTCTCGGGGACCACCATCGCGCTCGTGATCGCCGCCGCCGTCGTCATCACCCTCGGTGTCGTGTTCGAGACGCCGATCATCGCGACCTCCTTCATCCCCATCCTCATCGGGGTGGGCGGGGCCTACTGGTCCGCGCTGAGCACCGGGTACAACTTCCGCGCCGCGACCTCACCGGACGGCATCCGGATCCGCTACGGGCTGCTCGACACGCGTGCGCAGACGGTTCCGCCGGGTCGCGTGCAGGCCCTCGGCGTCGTGCAGTCACCGCTGTGGCGGCTGAAGGGCTGGTACCGCGTGACGGTGAACGTGGCGGGCTACGGTGCCGCCGCGTCCAGCGACGGGCAGGCACGCGCAACGCTCCTGCCCGTCGGTTCGCGTGACGAGGTCCTGCAGATCCTCGCCCTCGTGCTCCCTGATCCGGGCACCTCCCGTCCGGTCGAGCTCTTCACGGCGGGTATGGCGGGACGGGACGGCGAGGAGGGCTTCGTCACCACGCCCCGCCGCGCCCGCTGGCTCGCACCGCTGGCCTGGAGGCGGAACGGCTTCGCG
Organism: Arthrobacter sp.; assembly: GCA_030147325.1. Taxonomy (GTDB): domain Bacteria; phylum Actinomycetota; class Actinomycetes; order Actinomycetales; family Micrococcaceae; genus Arthrobacter_D. Next base: position 18,323 of record JASLAA010000140.1, read on the forward strand.
GTCACGGAGACGGCCCTGCTCATGCGTTCGGGGGTGCTGTGGCGCCAGCTCGTCGTCGTGCCGCACGAGCGGACGCAGTCCCTGTCGATCGAGCAGGGACCGGTCGATCGGCGCTTCGGCGTGTCGAACCTGCAGTTCCAGACGACACCCGGCCCGGTCGGTCCGCGGGTGGCGCAGGCCGACTCGGCGACGGCGTGGGATCTCTTCCACGGGCAGGCCCGACGCGCGGCCGAGGCCCGGCGGCGGAGCGGTCCCGAGCAGTGGATGAGACCTCTCCCCGTCCCGGTGGGGGAGAAGCCACTCGATGGGCCGGAGTCGGACGCGGCGCGGACGGCACCCGCGGAGATCGAGCCGACACCGGAGGCGGACCTGGAGCCGCTGCCGACTCCCGGCCCGACGCCGGTGCGGACGCCCGACCCGACGCGGACGCCGAACCCGGAGGCGGACCCGGAGGTGGACCTGGAGCCGACGCCGACGCCGAACCCGGAGGCGGACCCGGAGCCGACGCCCGACCCGGAGCAGGAACCGGCAGCAGGTGCGAGGTCCGCAGTGATGCCGGAGCTGCCGCGGTACGTTCCCGCGACCCCGGAAGAGAAAGGGCTCCCCGATGACCGCCCCTGACGCCCGCAGACGTCCGGGGCGCCTCGGTGTCGGGATCGTCGGAGCGGGCAGGGTCGGCTCCGTCCTGGGTGCTGCCCTCCGCGCCGCGGGCCACGCCGTCGTCGGTGTCTCGGCCGTGTCGGAGGCGAGCCGTGAACGCGCCGAGAACCTCCTGCCGGGAGTACCCGTCCTCGAGATACCCGACATCATCGAGCGTTCCGAGCTCGTCCTGCTCGCGGTGCCCGACGACGCCCTGCCGACGCTGGTCGAGGGGCTGGGCCAGCTCGGCGCCTGGCAGGCGGGCCAGCTCGTCGTGCACACCTCCGGCCGGTACGGGATCTCGGTCCTGGCGCCGGCCCGTGCAGCCGGTGCGATCCCGCTGGCGATCCACCCCGCCATGACCTTCACGGGGATGAGCCTGGATCTGGGACGCCTTCCGGACAGCGCGTTCGGTATCACCGCGCCGGCCGCCGTGCTGCCGATCGCGCAGGCCCTCGTGGTCGAGATGGGAGCCGAGCCGGTGATCATCGAGGAGGAGTCGCGCGCCCTGTACCACGCGGCCCTCGCCCACGCGTCGAACCACCTCGTCACCATCGCCGCGCAGTCCGCCCAGATCCTGGCCGATCTCGGGGTCGAGCACCCCGACCGCGTACTGGGGCCGCTCATGAAGGCCTCCCTGGAGAACGCGCTCTCAACCGGCGAGGGCGCGCTGACCGGGCCGGTCGCCCGGGGCGACGCCGGGACGGTGCAGGCCCACCGGGCCGCCCTCGACGGACACGACAGCCCCGACACACGGCAGGCATACCTCGGCATGGCCCGTGCGACGGCACTGCGGGCATTGCAGCGAGGCATCCTCCCCCCGGACCGGGGAGACGCGATCCTCGCCGCACTCGCCGATGTCCTTCCCGAGCCGCCCGCCGGCCCCGCGCCGCACGGTTCCTGACCCCCCCCACCGGCCAGAGCATCCCGGCGCGCAGGACATCCGCCGCCGCCGGCACCCGATACGAAGGACTCCACGTGACCCAGACCGGCACCCGCGACCCGGCCATCCCCTTCCTCGTCTCCACCCCGGCAGACCTCGCCGAGGCGACCACGCGACTGCTCGACCACGCCGGAACCAGGCGGCCGTCCACCGGCGGTACGCCGTCGCTCGGCCTCGTCCCCACGATGGGAGGGCTGCACGAGGGCCACGCCGCCCTGGCTCGGGCCGCCCGCACCGCGAACGACGTCGTGGTCGCCTCGATCTTCGTGAACCCGCTGCAGTTCGGCGACCAGGCAGACCTCGAGCGTTACCCCCGCACGCTCGACGACGACCTCCTGCTGCTGGCCGGGTGCGGTGTGGACATCGTGTTCGCACCGTCCGTGGAGGACATGTATCCGGGCGGCGAGCCGCTCGTCCGAGTCAGTGCGGGACGGATCGGGAGCGTGCTGGAAGGAGCATCGCGACCCGGCCACTTCGACGGCATGCTGACGGTCGTCGCCAAGCTCCTCAATCTCGGACTGCCGCGTGCCACCGGACGGTATCGCGCCTACTTCGGCGAGAAGGACGCCCAGCAGCTCGCGCTCATCCGCCGCATGGCGCTCGATCTGAACATCCCGGTTGGGATCGAGGGGGTGCCGATCGTGCGCGACCCGGACGGACTGGCGCTGTCGAGCCGCAACCGTTTCCTCGGCCCGGACGAACGCACGGCAGCCTTGGCGCTGTCCCGGGTGCTGAGGGGCATCCGGGGGCGGGTAGCGCAGGGCCGTGCCGCCGACCTCGCATCCGCTCGTGCCGACCTCTCCGCGACTGCGCTCGTGGACCTCGACTACCTCGAACTCGTCGATGCCTCCTCGTTCACACCCCTGCCCGACGACGAGCGCACCCGCGATGCGCTCATCGTCATCGCCGCCAGGGTGGGCGCCGTGCGACTCATCGACAACATGCAGCTGCCCGCCGGGCCCTGACCTGCCGCACCGATAGGGCACGGACGACGGGGAGCCGTAAACTTGTCTTCCGTGACCCACGACGAAACCCTCCCCGCGGAAGACCTCAACGAGCAGATGCGCTTCCGGCTGCAGAAGCGCGAAGCCCTGCTGGACGCCGGCATGGAGCCGTACCCGGTCAAGCCGGAGCGTACCCACGCGCTGTCCGAGGTCCGCGAACAGTTCGCCGGCCTCGAGACGGGCGAGTCCAGCGGCCGCCAGGTCTCCGTCGTCGGCCGCGTGGTGTTCATCCGCAACTCGGGCAAGCTGTGTTTCGGCACGCTGCAGGAGGGGGACGGGACCAGGCTCCAGGTCATGCTCAGCCTCGCCGAGGTCGGTGCCGACAGCCTGGCGGAGTGGAAGTCGCTCGTCGACCTGGGCGACCACGTGCAGGTCCACGGTGAGGTCATCAGCTCGCGCCGCGGGGAGCTGTCCGTCATGGCGGCGTCGTGGACCATGGCGTCGAAGGCGCTCCGCCCGCTGCCCACGCTGCATGCCGGCGTCAATGAGGAGACGCGGGTACGCCAGCGCTACGTGGACCTGATGGTGCGCGAGGAAGCGCGCCAGATGGTCCGGACGCGGGCCGCCATCACCCGGACCCTGCGCGAGACGCTCCACCGGCACGAGTACGTCGAGGTCGAGACGCCCATCCTCCAGCTCGTCCACGGCGGAGCGACGGCCCGGCCGTTCGAGACGCATCTCAACGCCTTCGACCAGAAGATGACGCTCCGGATCGCGCTGGAGCTCTACCTCAAGCGCGCCGTCGTCGGAGGCATCGACCGCGTCTACGAGATCGGCCGGATCTTCCGCAACGAGGGTGTCGATTCCACGCACAGCCCGGAGTTCACCATGCTCGAGTGCTACGAGGCCTACGCGGACCAGTTCGTGATGGCGGAGCGCATGAAGGAGATGATCCTCGCCTGCGCCGACCTCCTGGGCTCGCGCAGCATCGAGACCGCGAAGGGCACCATCGACCTCGACGGGGAATGGGCCTGGCTCGGTGTCTACCCCGGCCTCTCCTCGACGGTGGGCCAGGAGGTCACTCCTGACACCGGGCTCGAGGAGCTGCGATCCATCGCCGAGAGGCACGGGGTGTCGCTCAACCCGGCCTGGGGTACCGAGAAGGTGGTGCTCGAACTCTTCTCGGAGATCGTCGAGCCGACACTCATCCAGCCGACGTTCGTCTACGACTACCCGCCGTCCGCCCAGCCCCTGGCGCGCCCGCACCGTGAGGATCCGCGATTGATCGAGGCCTGGGATCTGATCATCGGCGGCATGGAGCGCGGCACCGCGTTCTCGGAACTCATCGACCCGGTCATCCAGCGCGAGCGGCTGACCGCGCAGTCGCGCCAGGCCGCGGCGGGCGACGACGAAGCCATGCAGCTCGATGAGGACTTCCTCCGGGCGCTCGAATACGGGGCCCCTCCCATGGGCGGAATCGGTCTCGGAATCGACCGTCTTGTGATGCTTTTCACGGACGTCGGAATTCGGGAGTCGATACTCTTCCCCATTCTGAAGCCGGAGGCGGGACAGTAGCCGTGGAATATGTCGCAGTCCTCCTGCCGTCAGCCTGCTTGGCAGTGCTTTTCTACTTCGTGATCAAGGCCATATTCAACGTGGACAGGTCGGAGCGCGAGGCCATGGCCCGGGCCGAGGAATTGCAGGACGCCGAGGATGCCCGCGCGCGCCGGCCGGCACCCGAAAAGAATGGCGAACAGGAAATCGATCCGAGCTAGGAATTGTCCCTCTTTGACCTCGTATGAATTGTGATCCATACTCGCTTATGGGGCATATTCGACCGGGAACTAATAGGAGACCATTGTGGCGCAGAAGGTAAAGATCATTCTCATCGACGACATCGACGGCGGAGAGGCCGACGAGACCGTGCGTTTCGGCCTCGATGGCGTGCAGTACGAGATAGACCTTTCCGAAGCGCACGCGCTGGAGCTCCGTACCGCACTGGCCGAGTACGTGGGTGCCGCCCGCCGCAGCACCGGCCAGTCCAAGCAGCAGCGCTCGAGTGCCCCAGCGGCCTCACGCAACCAGGAAGCCTCCCAGATCCGCGAGTGGGCCAAGGAGAACGGTTACAACGTCTCCTCCCGCGGACGCGTGAACAGCGAGATCGTCGAGGCGTACCGCGCCGCCCAGTCCTGAGCAAGCGCACCTGACGCCTGAGCGGTAGGCCTCGGGCGTTATCTCGCCTGTGGCGAACACGGACCCAAAGCACACCCCGTGCCCGTAGCATCGAATTACGCGTTAGCTAGGAGTGTGTGTCTCATGTTTGAGAGATTTACAGATCGTGCCCGTCGAGTTGTTGTGCTGGCCCAGGAAGAGGCCCGCATGCTCAACCACAATTACATCGGCACCGAGCACATCCTGCTTGGCCTGATCCACGAGGGCGAGGGTGTTGCCGCCAAGGCCCTGGAGTCACTCAGCATCTCGCTGGGTGCTGTGAGGGAACAGGTTCAGGAGATCATCGGACAGGGCCAGCAGGCTCCGTCCGGTCATATCCCGTTCACGCCCCGGGCCAAGAAGGTACTGGAGCTCTCCCTGCGGGAAGCCCTCCAGCTCGGCCACAACTACATCGGTACCGAGCACATCCTGCTCGGTCTCATCCGCGAGGGTGAGGGCGTCGCCGCGCAGGTCCTCGTGAAGCTCGGCGCCGACCTCAACCGTGTCCGCCAGCAGGTCATCCAGCTGCTGTCCGGATACCAGGGCAAGGAGCCGGCCGCTGCCGGCGGCCCGCAGCAGGAGGGGACCCCCGCCGGTTCGGTGGTGCTGGACCAGTTCGGCCGCAACCTGACGCAGGCCGCGCGCGAGTCCAAGCTCGATCCCGTCATCGGGCGCGAGCAGGAGATGGAACGCGTCATGCAGGTCCTCTCCCGCCGTACCAAGAACAACCCCGTCCTGATCGGTGAGCCCGGTGTCGGCAAGACCGCCGTCGTCGAGGGCCTCGCCCAGGCGATCGTGCGTGGCGACGTCCCGGAGACCATCAAGGACAAGCAGCTGTACACGCTCGACCTCGGCTCCCTCGTGGCCGGTTCGCGTTACCGCGGTGACTTCGAGGAGCGACTGAAGAAGGTCCTCAAGGAGATCCGCACCCGTGGCGACATCATCCTGTTCATCGATGAGATCCACACGCTCGTCGGCGCAGGTGCCGCCGAGGGCGCCATCGATGCGGCGTCGATCCTGAAGCCCATGCTCGCCCGCGGTGAGCTCCAGACCATCGGTGCCACCACCCTGGACGAGTACCGCAAGCACATCGAGAAGGACGCGGCCCTCGAGCGCCGTTTCCAGCCCATCCAGGTCGCCGAGCCCTCCGTGGCGCACGCGATCGAGATCCTCAAGGGCCTGCGCGACCGCTACGAGGCGCACCACCGCGTGTCGATCACCGACGGAGCGCTCGCCTCGGCCGCCACGCTCTCCGAGCGCTACATCTCGGACCGCTTCCTGCCGGACAAGGCGATCGACCTGATCGACGAGGCGGGAGCGCGCCTGCGCATCCGCCGGATGACCGCCCCCCCGGAGCTCAAGGAGATCGACGAGCGCATCGCGGACGTCAAGCGCGAGAAGGAGTCGGCGATCGATTCGCAGGACTTCGAGGGCGCTGCCTCGCTTCGCGACAAGGAGCAGAAGCTCCACGACGAGCGCTCCGACAAGGAACGCCGCTGGAAGTCCGGCGGGCTGGACGACATCGCGGAGGTCGATGAGGAACTCATCGCCGAGGTGCTCGCCAATTCGACCGGCATCCCCGTGTTCAAGCTGACCGAGGCCGAGTCCTCGCGACTGCTCAACATGGAGGCCGAGATGCACAAGCGGGTCATCGGGCAGAACGAGGCGATCAAGTCCATCTCGCAGGCCATCCGCCGCACGCGCGCCGGCCTCAAGGACCCGAAGCGTCCGGGTGGCTCCTTCATCTTCGCCGGACCCACCGGTGTGGGTAAGACGGAG
>JASLAA010000146.1 GCA_030147325.1 Arthrobacter sp.
GAGGCGACAGCCGCCCCCACGGCACCGCGGGCGCCCCCCCCCCCGGTGCCGCGCGCCCGCAGGGGCGGCCCGGTCGACACCCGGACGAGCCCTCCGTTCGGAGCGACGACGGCGTCGACCGCCCCCGAGACGGCGACCACCGATCCGTGCCGCTCGGCGAGCAGGCGTGCCGCGTCGAGGGCAGCGGTGGGCTCGTCGACGGAGTCGACCCCGCGCCCGCCGCTCCCGGAGCCGGCCAGGGCGATGATCTCCGAGGCGTTGCCCCGGATGATGGTCGGGCCGAGGGTCACGAGGCGCCGCGCCGCCTCGGTGCGGATCGACAGGAATCCGACGGCCACGGGATCGAGCACCCAGGGGGTGCCGGCTGCTGCGGCGGATTCGGCGGCTTCCGTCATGGCAGCCCGCTGCGCCTCCGTCGGGGTGCCGAGATTGACCAGCACGCCGGACGCCACCGGCGCGAACTGTCCTGCCTCCCCCGGGATGTCCACCATCGCCGGTGCCGCCCCCAGCGCCAGCAGGACATTGGCGGTGAAGTTGGTGACGACGGCGTTGGTGACGCACTGCACGAGCGGCGTCGCGCTCCGGAGCTGGTCCAGCAGGGCGGCACAGGCTTCCGCCGTCACGGTCCGGGTCGGTCCGGTGTGGCTCGAATGGGTGGGTGAGGTGGTCATGTGCTGCCTTCCGCAGGGGCGGAAGGACCGTCGGACCACGTGAGGCTCCGGCAGGACATCCCTTCGCCAGTATGAGCTGGATCAGGTTCGACGGGTCTCATCTCAGCCCCTTCTGGAGAAGGGACACCCCGTGTCGCTGCTGGAACGATAACGCGTTATCCGGCGGCTTCCAATTCCGCCGTCAGCGGCCGCCGTCGATCCGGCGGCTGCGCTGCTCGATCCCGGGCGTGCCGTACGGGTAGTCGGCGAACGTCGGAGCACTGACGTCGTCGAGGCGGGCCAGTTCGTCCGCGGTCAGCGCGACGTCGGACGACGCCAGGTTGTCGGCCAACTGGTCCTGCGTCCGGGCGCCGAGGATCACCGACGTCACGCCGGGTTTCGCGGCGACCCAGGCGAGCGCGACGTGCGAGGCGTTGACGCCGCGCTCCGCGGCGATGCCGGTCACCGTGTCGATGATCCGCCAGGTCCGCTCCTGGGCGTTGCGCTGCTCCCAGGCCTCCATGCCCCGCTGCGGATTCTCGCCGAGCCGCGTCGCTCCCGTGGGCTCGGTATCGCGGGAGTACTTGCCTGTCAGCCAGCCGCCGCCCAGCGGCGACCAGGGCAGCATGCCCATCCCGGCGTCGAGCACGGCCGGCACGATCTCGGCCTCGATCTCGCGGACGAGCAGGGAGTACTGGGGCTGCAGCGTCACCGGCAGCGAGTAGCCCCGCTGCCGGGCGATCATCACCGCTTTGGTGAGCTGCCAGCCGGTGTAGTTGGAGAATCCGTAGTACCCGATCTTGCCCGTCACCACGGCTTCGTCGAGGAACCCGAGGGTCTCCTCGAGCGGTGTGAGCGGATCCCAGGAGTGGACCTGGTACAGGTCGATGTGCTCGACGCCGAGGCGCTGGAGCGAGGCGTCGAGGGCCCGGCGGAGGTGTCGCCGCGACAGGCCGAGGTCGTTGACGTCGTCTCCCATCGGGAAGCGGCCCTTGGATGCGAGGACCATGCGATCGCGCTCCGCAGGATTCTTCGCGAGCCAGCGACCGATGATCTCCTCCGAGACGCCGGCGGTGTAGACGTCCGCGGTATCGATCAGGTTGCCACCCGCGGCCGAGTAGTCGGAGAGGATGGCGTGCGACGCCGCCTCGTCCGCCTCGGCGCCGAAGGTCATCGTTCCGAGCGCGAGCTGTGACACCGAGGTGCCGCTTCCGCCGAGTCTGCGATAGTCCATGGTGCTCCTTGTCCTCTGCGCCCGCAGGCGCCGTCGGTGACTTTCCGGGTGGACCGGCATCGGACCGGGCCCGTGGCTGGCCGTTGCTGCAGCCCGGCCGGCCGGGCCGCCGTCCGGACGGCATGCCCGGCCGGGTCGGATCACTCCGTGATCGTGACGCCCTTCCAGAAAGCGTAGTAACCGCGGATGTTCTCCGCCGCTTCTTTCGGTTCCGGGTAGCTCCAGGCGGCGTCCTTGTTCAGCTCGCCGTCCACGTTCAGGGTGTAGTAGCTCGCTGTTCCCTTCCAGTGGCAGACGGTGGTGGTCTGCGTGGGGACGAAGAGGTCCGCGGAGACCGAGTCCGGTGGGAAGTAGTGGTTGCCCTCGACCATCACGGTGTCCTCGGACTCCGCGATGACGCGATCCTTCCAGGTTGCTTTCGGCATGGTTCCTCCTTGACGACGTCCCACGGTCGCGTGGGTGCGCGGGCCGCCTGAAGGGATCCGGCGTCCGTACCCGGTGCAACCCCCGACGGTGCCGCAGCATTCCGACCCGGGGGCTTCCGCACGGGGTCAGAGCCTGCGCACGGTGAGGATCTGCTCGAGACGCCCGAACGGCCCGTCGAGGTCATGCACCACACTCGAGGTCAGTCCCACCCCGTGCCGCCCGAACGTGACCTGCGTATCGAGCCCGAGCCACGTCCCCGTCGGCAGCCTGTGCAGGTGTACCTGGAGATCGACGTTGGGGAAGGCCCAGCTCTCCCCGCCCGGTGGGACCCGGGTGGCGATGCCGTTGGCCGCGTCCATCATCCCCACGAGCCGCACGAGATCGGAGGTCGCCGTCCCGTCCACCATCGCGCAGGGGTTCCGCATCCACACCCTGCCGCGCCCGGGGCGATGTCCGGGCACGACACGGACGTCGAGGGACCGGATGAAGCCGCCGGGCCACGCGGTCATACCCTCGTGCGGACCGGCTGCATCAGGGCCGGGCATCGTCGGATCCTCCACCGCGGCGACGTCGGCGGTGTCCTGGGTCGCCAGCCGCCATGCCTTCGCCACGATCGCCGTCCGGCCGCCCGCCTCCATGCGCGCCTCGAGCAGCTCGATGGTCCGTCCTGGTCGGACGACGGCGGTCGACACCTCGAACTCGCCGCCCGGGATCATGCCGAGTATGTCGAAGCTCAGCCGCGCCAGCTGCATGCCGTCGCGCGGTTCGTGCTCCACGAGGCACTGGGTGAGGAGCCCCGAGACGGGAGCCATGTGCTGCTCCTCCGGGTTCCAGGCGCCCTGAGCGTGGATCGTCGACTCGAACCTTCCTCCGCCGAGAGCGCGGTAGAAAGAATCAGGCACGGAGCATCTCCTTCGTCGGGGACAGCACCCGGACGAAGGTCCGGGGCGCACCCGTCCCATGCTAGTGGAGCACCCGTACCGCCTGTTCCCGGCGTACCCGAGGAGCCACTCCTGCGGGGCGGCCGGAATAGAGTCGCCGACCGTGCTGTTCGCATCCTTGACCGGGTCGTGCTTCGGCTGACCCCTGTCCTGACCCCGGCAGCCCGGAGGGAGTGCTTGAACGCACTACACCCGAAGGCGCCGCAGCAGATCGAACCGAGCGGATCACCCATGAGCCAGACCCCCCCGTCCCGCGTCTCCGACGCCACCCCCAGTCAGTCCACCCTGCCCCCTGTGTCGCAGACCCCGTCGACCGGCGTCGGAGTACCGCCCGGCCAGGGAGCCGGCTCGCCGCTGCCTGCGCGGGACAAGCTGGTCATCACGCTCCTGCTCATCTCGGCCTTCGTCGTCATCCTCAACGAGACCATCATGGGAGTGGCGATCCCCCGCCTCGTCGAGGACCTCGGCATCACCGTCGGCGCCGGCCAGTGGCTGACCACGGCCTTCATGCTCACCATGGCCGTCGTCATCCCGATCACCGGCTACCTCCTCCAGCGATTCAACACCCGCCCGGTGTTCATCGCCGCGATGGGCCTCTTCAGTCTCGGCACCCTCATCTCGGCCCTCGCTCCTGGCTTCGAGGTGCTCGTCGCCGGACGCGTCGTCCAGGCCAGCGGCACCGCCATCATGATGCCCCTGCTCATGACCACCGTCATGACACTCGTGCCCCCGAGTTCCCGCGGCAAGATCATGGGCAACATCTCGATCGTCATCTCCGTCGCCCCCGCGCTCGGCCCCACCATCTCCGGCGCGATCCTGAGCTCCCTCGACTGGCGCTGGCTGTTCTGGCTCGTCCTGCCGATCTCCCTCGCAGCCCTCGCCATCGGTTTCGCCAAGATGCAGAACGTCACCACACCCCGCCAGTCCTCCATCGACGTCCCGTCCGTGATCCTCTCGGCTCTTGCCTTCGGTGGCATCATCTACGGATTGACCCAGCTCGGAGAAGCCTCCACCGGCAGCGCCCTCCCGGCATGGGCCCCGCTCGCCGTCGGACTCGTGGGCCTCGCCCTGTTCATCAGCCGCCAGATCCTCCTCCAGAGGCGTGACGCCGCCCTCCTGGACCTGCGCGTCTTCACCTCCAGGAACTTCTCGATCTCCATCGCGGCGATCGCCGTGAGCATGATGGCCCTCTTCGGCACGATCATCCTCATCCCGATCTACGCCCAGTCGGTCCTCGGCCTCACACCCCTCCAGTCCGGACTGCTTCTCCTTCCGGGCGGACTGGCCATGGGACTCCTCGGCCCGATCGTCGGACGGATCTACGACCGCCGCGGACCCCGCGTACTTCTCGTGCCGGGCGCCTTTTTGGTGAGCGCGGTGTTCTGGTCCCTGACGCAGGTGACGGAGACGACGCCGGTCCCCCTCGTCCTGGCAGCGCACGTCCTGCTCAGCATCGGGCTCGCCCTGATGTTCACCCCGCTGCTGACCTCGGCCCTGGGCTCGGTGCGGCCGCGGCTCTACTCGCACGGCAGCGCTGTCTTCGGAACCGTCCAGCAACTGGCCGGGGCAGCAGGTACCGCCCTGTTCATCTCCGTCATGACCATCCGCAGCACCTCCCTCGGCGAGGAGGGCCTGGCCGAGGACGTCGCACTCGCGGGCGGCATCCGCGCCGCCTTCCTCTACGGTGCGATCATCTTCCTGCTCGCCGTCATCGCCTCGTTCTTCATCCGGACCCCCGAGGAGACCGGTGAGGCCGGGGACACCGCGGGGGCCGACGTCCACGCGTCCGGTCACTAGGACCGCGACCAGCACGAAGCCCCGCCGGGTGACCCGGCGGGGCTTCTTCCGTCCGGCCTGCTGTCGACGCGGTAGCCGTCGCCCCTCAGGACGCAGGCTGGCGGAGCTCGATGAAGCCGTCGCTCGTGACGCGTGTCTCGTAGACGGGCTGCGGCACGCTGGCCGGGCCGCGGTAGTTCTTGCCGTCGTCGAGGCGGAACATGCTCTGGTGCCAGGGGCAGGTGATGCAGCCGTCCTCGATGCTGGCCTCCTCCAGAGGCCCTCCGAGGTGGTTGCACACGCTGTCCATCGCCGTGAGTCTGCCCCCGTGCCGCAGCAGCAGGATCGGGACGCCGTTGGCCTCGACCCTGTGCCGTCCGCCCTCGACGACGTCGGCCTCGCTCGCCACCCGGGTCCAGTCCTTCGGCGCCTCGTGCCAGGCCGTCCGATTGACGTTGACGCCGTTGGCGTAGCTGAGGTGCCCGCCCAAATAGGCACTGAAGAGCATCGACCCGAGCCCGCCGAGCCCGAACAGGACGCCGGTGGCCCGCTTGTCCCTGGCGCGGGCCACGGCGGAGACCGTGTAGAGCAGGACCGCGAGAGAGTTGCCCGCTGCGTGCACGATCCCGACGCGGCGTTCCTTCTCCTGGGTGTCCGACCAGTCGTGCAGTCCGGTGATCGCCGTCGGGACAGCCGAGAGGATCCCGACGGTGACCAGGAGGTCGGCAGCCTTGCGCGATCCCTTCCCGCCGGCGAGATCGAGGAAGGAAGCCATACTCCAGGCACCGGACGGAACCACGATCAGCATGGGGTGGACGGAGTGCCCGATCGCCGCTCCGCTCAGGATGTTGCGGATCTTGCGGGGCCGGACGGCCTTGCTCACCGCGGTCGCGATCGGATCGGCGACCCGATCCAGGAACTTCGCGTGCTCGAGTCCGTCCAGCATCGTGTGCAGGATATTCATCCGTTGCTCCTTCTGATCCGGGGGCCGCTCCGCTGATCCCACGGATGTCGACAGGGGGGCCACCCGATCCCCACCGTTCCAGCGGCTCCGTCGGCTGGCAACCCCCGCACCCCGGGACGGGTTCCCCTTGGCGCTGCTGAGCAACGGTGCGAGAATCCGGAGGGTCGTGGCGGCGCCACCCGGCCGGGAGCACGAGGACGGTAAGTCGGCTTAGTATTGCATCATGAGTTCCACCGACGCCGCGCGCCCCGCTCCACCGGGCAGCCCCGGCCGCCTGGCCGTCGTCGTCCCCGTGTTCAACGAACCGGAGATCGCCCGGACACTCGCGGCGATCCGCGCCCAGACGGATCGCGCCGACCTCCACGTGTACGTCGTGGACAACGGTTCCACGGATGACACCGTGCAGCGGGTCCGGCGTTTCGCGGCCATGCATCCGGACCTCGCGGTGACGGTTCTCCCGGAAGGTCAGAAGGGCACGGGAGCCGCCAGCGACACCGGCTTCCGAGCGGCCATCGCCGATGGCTTCTCCCTCGTGGCCCGGACGGACGGGGACAGCGAGCCCACTCCGGAATGGACCGGCCGCATCCGCGCCCTGTTCGCGGCACGACCGGACGTGCACCTGATCGGCGGCACCAGCATCCCGCTGCGCGACAGGCACTTCCGCTGGGGCGACCATCTGCTCATGCCCGGCGCACTGAGGCTCCTGCGGATCATGATGGCCCTGTACCACCTCGACGGCGCCTACCTCCGGTTCGTCGCGGGACACAACATGGCGGTCCGGGCAGCGGCCTACCTGGCGATCGGAGGATTCGAGCGGACCTCCATCGACGAGCGCGACGAGGACATCGACTTCTCCGTCCGCTTGTCCCGCCAGCTGGGCTGGAACGCGGTATGCATCGACCCGGACCTGAAGGTCGCGACATCGATGCGCCGTGTCCGGCGGTACGGGGTCGGCCTGATGGGGCTCCATCACCTGGTGCCCTCGCTGCGCGGGAAACTCATCCGCACCATCGACATCCGCTAGCCGGGCCCTCCCCCGGCCGGCCTAGCCCGCGCCGCTCTCCCGTACCAGGGCGATGGCCTCCTCGACGGCGCTGACGCGGCCGTGCTGCGCTCCGGAGACCAGTCGCACCGTGCGGCGGAAGGACGCATCGTCGCCCTCGCCGGCCCGGAAACCCGGCAGGTGCGCGAGGACGGCTGCGCGGCGCAGCACGGCGTCGTCCGCTGCCGCCCACCGTTCCAGGACTGCGCGGGCGCGGACCTCCTCCTGCCCCTGCAGTCGCAGGGACAGCATCCCGACGACGTCGACCGCCAGCGGATCGGCAAGCTCCCGGACCGAGGCGGAACGCAGGAAACCCTCGATCCGGGTGAGATCGGAGTGGCGCAGGAGCCGCACGGCTGATTGCAGCAGGACGACGGCCGCCAGTCGGCGCTCGAAGACCGGACGCGACCAGAGTTCCGAGGCGAGTGCCGTGACGTCGTCGTGCCCGAGCCCCGGGTACCGCCGTTCCGCATTGCGGAGCGTCCCCCGGATGGCGCCGACGGACGCCCCGTAGTATTCCAGGCCCGGGCCGTATCGCTGCTCGTAGTCCTCGGCACGTTCCCACGAACTCTCGTACTGGAGGGACTCGTCGATGAAAGCCGCGGCGTCGCTCATACCCCTCCTGGTCCGGTTCCGATGGTAGGCGAGAGCACCGTCGTCGACCTGGCCCCGCCTGTCGTCGAGCTTCGGCGCATCAGGCGGGCATCCGCCGCAGGGTGAGGTAGGAGCCCGCGGCGAGCAGGACGCAGAGCAGGATGGCCCACAGGGTGAGGCCCAGTGAGCCGCTGTCGAGGATCCACACTCCCACGGCCGGCCAGGCGCTCCGCCAGGTCACGAGCGCGACGAGTCCGACCAGGAGCAGGCCGAGGCCGATCATGACCAGCACGAGCCGGGCCGTCCCGAACCGCTTGTAGAGGGTGGCGAACCAGAAACCGATGATGAAGAACAGCATGGTCAGGACGAAGTACGTCAGGCCGGCGGCAAGCGGGCCCGCCTCCCACACCCAGTCGATGTAGGCGAAGTACCCGTTGATCCCGTAACCGCCCGTCGCCTGCTCCAGGAGGCCGAGCAGCACGAACACGACCGCCATGCCGAGGCCGCTCACCGCCGCCGCGACGACGGAGCCGAGATAGAACTCCCGGCGTGTCAGGCTCATCGCCTGCGAGAACGGGAAGGTCATCGTCATCGCCTGGGTCCCGACGACGAGGAAGTACCAGAGCGGCGCCTGCGATCCCCCGCCGATCGTGACGCCGTCAGCGCCCGCACCCTGGATGATCCAGTAGATCAGCATGGTGACCACCCAGGCGCCGCCGAGCACCAGGACCGGTATCCAGACGAAGGTCTGCGTGTTGATGAACTGCAGTCGTACGACGTTGAGCGTACGGTGCCTCGGCGCGGTAGGGCTCGGGACGCTGCGGGTGTCGAGGGCGGTCATCGGAGGCTTCCTTCCTGGGTGAGGTCCGGCGTCAGGAGCCTCTCGTGGTGCGGTGCGCGCTGCTGCGTGCGCCGTACGATGAGCTGCTGCAGGGAGACCGGTGCGAGCTCGAGCCCTGAGGCGGCGAGCGCGGTGCGCTCGCCGTCATCGAGCCTGCCGAGGAACGTGACGGAAGTGACGCGGCCCAGGGTCTCGCGGTGGATCACCTCGCGGCCGGCGAGTGCCTGCTCGATCGTCTCGGCATCACCGACGACGTTCGTGGCCTGAGCGCGGGCGTCCTCCGTCGATTCGTCCATGATGATGCGTCCCGCGTCGATGACGAGCACGCGTTCGATGAGGTTCGAGACCTCGTCGATGAGATGGCTCGAGAGGAGGACCGTCCTCGGGTACTCGGCGTAGTCGCTGAGCAACCGGTCGTAGAAGATCTGGCGCGCCACGGCATCAAGTCCGAGATACGGCTCGTCGAAGAATGTGATCTCGGCGCGGGAGGCGAGGCCGATGACGACACCCACGGCGGACAGCTGCCCGCGGGAGAGCTTCTTGATCGTACGTTTCACCGGCAACTGGAACTCGTCGACGAGTTCGTCGGCGAGCTCCTGGTCCCAGCGCGGGAAGAACATGCGAGCCGCTGTGAACGCGTGTCGCGGCGTAGCATCGTCCGGGTATTTCTGGCTCTCCCGGACGAAGCACATGCGGCTGAGGACGCGGGCGTTCTCGTACGGGTCCTCACCGAAGACACGTACCTGTCCGGTCGTGGGGAGGTTCTGTGCCGTGAGAATGGACATCGCGGTCGTCTTCCCGGCGCCGTTCCGCCCCAGGAAGCCGTAGATCGTATCGCCCTGGATGTCGAACCCGACGTCGTCGAGGGCGAGGGTGTCCTTGTATCGTTTCGTGAGGTTCCGGACCTCGATGACTGGGTTCATGGTGTCCTTCGTTCTGACGAGCTCATGGAGTAGCCGATGACACGCCGGCGCGGATGAGGTCCGCGACGTCGTCGGGGCCGAGTCCGATCTTGCGAGCCTCGGCCAGCAGGGGTTGCACGTAGCGCAGCACGAAGTCGCCGCGGCGCTCCGCCAGCAGGAGGTCCCGGGCGCCCTCCGAGACGAACATGCCGATTCCCCGCCGCTTGTGGAGCACGCCCTTGCCGACGAGCATGTTCACACCCTTCGCGGCGGTGGCCGGATTGATGCGATAGAAGGCGGCGAGCTCGTTCGTGGACGGTGCCTGTGTCTGCTCGGCAAGGGTCCCGTCCACGATGGAGTCCTCGACCTGTTCCGCGATCTGCACGAACAGGGGCTTACCTTCCTCCACCGCGGCCACCTTCGATCAGTTGGTTAGTTACTCAAGTAGCTAACCACGTAGGAGGAGGAGGGTCAAGGCCGCGAGATCAATAGATGAAGATGTCGATCCACACGCGGTTGTGGGCGTGGAGGAGGACCAGGAACAGGACGAAGTCGAAGAGCAGATGCACGCAGATGATGTAGGAGAGTGATCGGGTCCGCGTGAAGATGAAGGCCTGCAGGAGCGCGAAGGGGAAGATGAACAACGGCGCCCATGCATGGAAGCCCAGCTCCCAGAGGAACGAGGTGAAGAGGACCGCCTGCAGGACATTGGCCTGCACCATGGGCAGGTGCCGTCGCAGGAGGGCGAAGACGGTGCAGATGAAGAACAGTTCGTCCCAGATCCCCAAACCGTTCGTCCCCACGAAGAGACGGGCGATCTCGCCCGGTTCCGATGCTGCGGGCCAGTTCGTGTAGACGCCGGTGCGGAGCATGTAGACCGGGAGCAGCGCGTAACCGATGAGGAGGACGACGGGCAGGTACCACTTCTCGGTCCGCGTCCACGGCTTGCCCGTGCGGAGGGGGAAACGGATCGCCCGATCCCGGTAGACGAAGCGGGACACCCCGTACGGAACGCCGACGGCGAGGAGCATCGCCGCTCCCATGACTCCCATGTGCCCCACGCTGATGTCCGTGGTGATGGGGACCAGGCTCATGACGGCCAGACCGAAGACGATCAACGCGAGGTCCCTGAACAGTGCACGATTCACGACGGCCGCGCCGGCGAGGGCGATGCCGAGCAACGGGTAGCCGGCCAGCGGCTGGTGGAGCACGAACAGGACGAATCCCCCGAGCGACACCAGCAGGGCCGGGAGCAGCTCGCGCGACGGCGTGTTCCATGCACCCTGCCCACCGGCGCTCGGCCGCGTCCTCCCGGGCGTCCTCGGCCCCGTCCTCCCGGGCAGCGCTGCCACCGACGGATGCGCTTGCTGCTCCATGATCCTGCCCCTTCGTCGGTCGTCGGACTCCCCCAGCCGTCCACGATCCGGCCCCGCTGCCGGATGAGTACCCATTCTTTCGCCCCGGACCCGCCCGGTCCACTACCGGTCCCACGACCTCCTGCCCGGACGCGATGCGAGACTGAATCCATGCGTGAGCTCGTCATCCTCGGCACTGCGTCGCAGGTCCCGACCCGTACCCGCAACCACAACGGCTACTTCCTGCGCTGGGAGAGCGAGGGGATCCTCTTCGACTGCGGCGAGGGAACCCAGCGCCAGCTGACCCACGCCGGTGTGGCGTCGAGCAGGATCACGAGGATCTGCCTGACACACGTGCACGGGGACCACTGTCTCGGCCTGCCCGGTGTGCTCTCGCGCATGGTGCTCGACGGCGTGGAGCACCCGGTGCACCTGCATTATCCGGCCTCGGGTGCCGAGGTCGTCCGGGCCCTCGTCTCCCTCGCCACGCCGGGGCTGGACCTCCGGCTGCATCCTCACGGTGCCGCCGGCACCGTCGCCCCGGGCATCGAGGTCCAGCCCCTGCGGCACCGCATCGAGGCGTACGGATACCGACTGAGCGAGCCGGACGGGCGGACGTTCATCCCGGAGCAGCTCGCTGCAGCAGGGATCTCCGGGTCCGACGTCGGACGCCTCCAGCGGGA
This sequence comes from Arthrobacter sp., assembly GCA_030147325.1. Classification (GTDB taxonomy): domain Bacteria; phylum Actinomycetota; class Actinomycetes; order Actinomycetales; family Micrococcaceae; genus Arthrobacter_D. Next base: position 11,409 of record JASLAA010000146.1, read on the forward strand.
GGGCCGCCTCGGACCGGTTCTCCTCGCGGACGTCAGCAGGTTCCGGCCCGGCCGTCGTTTCGCCTTCGTCATGGACACCGCCGTGTGCGACGGCGCCTTCCTGCTCGCCGACGGCGTCGACCTCCTGGTCGCGGAGAGCACGTTCAGCGACAGCGACGCCGCCCTCGCCGACCGGTACCTGCACCTCACGGCGGGCCAGGCGGGTTCCCTCGCGGGCAGCGGTGGCGCCCGCATCCTCGTCCTTTCGCATTTCTCGTCCCGTTACGAGGACGTCGGGATCCTCGCGGAGCAGGCCCGCGCGACGGCAGGATCTGCGACGGTGATCGCGGCCTCCGACCTCGACCGCATAGCCTTTCCGGGGAGGTCTCCGCGAGCAGGGTAGCGGGCGGGACGCGGGCCGACCGCGGCCTTCCCTCGCGCCTTCCTGCCGGGCTCCATCACGGGGCCGGGAAATCAGAGTATGGTCCAGTAACGAGTGCACCCGGGAAGCGGGCCTCCGACGCCGCACTGCTGCAGCGCCGGAGACGGGTGGTGGCGGTCGCAACGCGCACTTCTCGTCATGCCGACACGACCGGGGGGATCATGGCTCTGCTGACGAACGACGGTCCGGGCGACCCCGAAGACGGCGACTTCGGACGTGTGCTCGCCGAGGCCAGGACGGCGACCGCCGACCTCGCGCTGATCACCGACGCCGCCCAGGTCATCCTCTGGGCATCCGCATCCTTCACCGCCATGACGGGGTACGAGCAGACCGATCTGGTCGGACGCAACTGCCGCGTCCTGCAGGGCCCGGGCACCGACCAGACCACGCGCCGCCAGATGAGGAACGACCTTACCTCCGGGGAGGCGTTCGAAGGCTCGATCCTCAACTATCGCAAGGACGGGTCGGCGTTCTGGGCCCAGATGAAGATCACTCCCCTGCGTCTGGGCGAGGATTCGGACATCACGCACTTCGTGAGCGTCCAGCGCGACATCAGCAACAAGGTGGCCCTCATGAGGCAGCTCGAGTACCAGGCCCTCCACGACCACACCACGGGACTCCCCAATCGGGTGGCAGCTGAACAGGCCGTCGACAGGGCGGTGATGCGCTCGCCGCGCCGCGACACCATCGTGGCCGTAGCCCTCATCGATCTCGACGATTTCCGCCGCATCAACAACACCTTCGGTCATGCCGCTGGTGACGCGGTCCTGCAGCAATGGGCCACCCGGATGCTGTCCCGTCTGCAGGAGGGGGACGTGCTGGCCAGGATGGGAGGGGACGAGTTCGTCCTGATCCTGCGGCACGTCCATCGAGCTGATGTGAGCGCCAGTCTTACCCGGACCCTGGACCACATCCACGGGGCGGTGGAGGATCCCTTCCACCTCGACGACCAGCAGGCCTTCATCGGGATGAGCATGGGGATCGCCCTGGTTCCCGACGACGGCACGGACAGCCGGTCGATCCTGCGGAGCGCCGACGAAGCGCTCTACTCGGCGAAGAGACGCCCTGCCCTCGACCCTGCGTGGTGGGAGACCGCCGAGTACGCACACGCCCACCCGCTCCCGGTGAGCCCCGGTGAAGAAGCTGCTGGAACTCCCGACCACAACGGGACAGCCGTCCAGGAGGACCACCGCCGAGCGCTGAGGGGTGGGGGCGTCGTCGTCCACTACCAGCCGGTGGTGGATCTCCGGAATGGTCGCGTACACCTGTTCGAGGCCCTCGCGCGCATCAGGTTGCCCGACCAGCGCCTCGTGTATCCCGACGAGTTCCTCCGCCACTTCGGCGTGGAGGACCAGCGTGCCCTTTTCACCACGGTCCTCGATCAGGCCCTGGGCGTCCTCGCGGTCTGGGACCGGGCAGGTCTCCATCACGACGTGTCCGTGAATCTGCCGCCGGAGATCCTGCAGGAGGCGACCGTACCTGCCCTCGTCCAGGGACTGCTATGGGCGCACGGTATCTCTCCCGAGCGATTGGGACTCGAACTGCTGGAGTCGCAGGGGATGAGCCTGGAGACGCAGCGGATCGCCCTGCAGGAGCTCGTGGATCTGGGGGTGGGCCTGGCCATGGACGACCTCGGTTCCGGTCACAGCTCCCTCCAGCGGCTGTCGTCCTTCCCCTTCAACGCCCTCAAACTCGATCGGGGGCTTTTCTCCCACGTCCACGACAAACCACTCGAGACCCTCAGCATCATGGCGACCCTCGTCCAGATGGGCAGGGACCTGAGGATGAACGTGGTGATCGAGGGACTGGAGGACGAGGGCCTGACGGAAGCGGCGACGATCCTCGGAGCACCACTGGGTCAGGGCTACTTCCTCGCCAGACCGATGACGCCCGAGCACTGCCTGACGTGGCTCGGCACCGCCGAGCCCATTCCACGGCCGGCGTCGATCCGGACCTACCTCGGCGCGTTGGCCTACCACTGGCAGTTCGCCCGCCTGGCCGCGTCGCATCCCGTCGACACGGAGTCCTGTCCGTTCGGCCGATTCGTCGGCGGCGTCGGAGCCGGTAGCGACGTCGAGTCCTGGCACGAGCTCCAGCACCTCCCCCAGAGTTCCCACTCCACCTCCAGCCGGTCACTGATCGATTGGCTCACGCACCAGATCGTCTCGGGGAAGCCCCGGGACCGTCGCGCCGCCACCGAAGCGGCACCGCGTTAGCTCGAAGTCCTCCTTCGCCTGCTGTCGACCCTGATCCTCGTGTGGAGTGGCGTATGACGAGGGCGGCGCTATCACCTAGTGTCGAGCGGGAGGAGTTCTGCCCATCGGACAAACGGGTCCAAACTTTCAACGGAGGAATCGGCGTGCTGAACCACCACCTGCAGCAGTGGAGCGCGATACAGACGATGCGGGCAGCACACCTCCTCCTCGAGGACGTGTTCCTGACGTTCGCCGGCCTTGCCGGCGATGCAGACCCCCTGGAGGTCGAGGCATATCTCTCGGGCCTGCTGATGCTGCCCCGCCCGGAGAGAGACCTGATCGCCCAAGCCATCAACGAGGTGCTGGACTACACCGGATCCACCGTCGACGGAGCGCACTACAGCGACGAGGAGTCGGCGTCGTCCTCGGGGTACGGGGACTACCTGCGGGCCCTGATCCTCACCCCTGACGGATACGACTTCGCCGCGCCGCCGGCGGGGGACCACAGCACAGGGCCTGTGACCGGCCAGGGTGCGCAGGACGAGGACGACGACGAGTTCCGGCGGTGCGACGCCCTGCGGGAGACCGGCCTGCTCGACACGGGAGCAGAGGAGCGCTTCGACCGGATCACCCGCGAGGCGAGGGAGCACCTCGGCGTGAGTTCCGCCTCGATCGCACTCATCACCGCTGATTCCCAGGTGATCAAATCGGTGATCGGGCCGTTGGGCCAGGACCTGCCCCGGGACCTCTCCCTGTGTGCGAGAACCATCGAGCAGGACCGTACGCTGATCATCGAGGATGCCGGCAAGCATCCTGAGTGGCATGATCATCCGCTGGTAGCGGGCGGCCCGAGAGTGCGCTTCTACGCCGGTCATCCGATCAGCACCGCCGGGGGCTGGCGTATCGGCACCCTCTGCGTGATGGACGATCAGCCGCGGATCTTCACCGACGAGGACGCGCTGGTCCTGCGCCGGCTGACGGCGAAGGCTCAACTTCAGATCTGGGCGTAGCACCTGCCGGAACAGCGCGCCTGCGCAGGGAGCCCTGTCCGAGTGGTCCGCGGGGGCGCCCGTTGCGTGCGGTCAGTCCGAGACAGTCATGGTTCTGCTGAGGCGCTGGATGCCGTCGCGGATGCGGGTCTTCGCAGTAGGTACCGGGATGTCGAGGTGCTCGGCGACCTGGACGTACGTCATGCCCGCGTAGTAGGCCAGATGGATGGCATCACGTTGCACGGCGGACAGTGTCTTGAGCTGCGTCCTGACGGAAGCGGTTTCGATGCGACGGAGCGCCGTATCCGCCACCTGGTCGTAGTCCACGTCACGGTTCCTGCTGGCCCACCGGCCGTCCCTCGCCCGGTGGGATTCCTCGGCGCGCACCCGATCCACCGCGCGTCGGTGGGCGATGGTCAGGATCCACGACATACCCGAACCGCGTTCCGGGTCGAAGCGCTCCGCTCCCCCGACCCACAGGGCCAGGAACACGTCCTGCGTCGTGTCGGCGCTCATCTCAGGATCGACCAGCACCCTGCTCACCAGTCCGTAGACGCGGTGGGAGGTCTGCTTGTACAGGTCGTCGAATGCCCGCGCATCGCCGCCGGCGACGCAAAGAAGCAATGTCCCGACGTCGGCGGCCCGCTGGACGGCACCACCCGTCGACGAATCGGCGCCGGGTGCTTGTGGGGCGCGAACCGGAACTGGAGCTAGAACCATGCGAGTGAGACCTCCTGGTAGGGCCTCCACCTCCCCCGGTGCTTGCGGCGTGGATCGCCACGAGCTGACCTTGATCGCTAGATAACCTAAGGACAGCCAACCACACGTCGGCCGGAAATTCTTATATGAAGCCGCAGAAATCGATGCGAGATCAGGGCGCGGTGATGAAGCCGTTGTCCACCATGAAGTCGAACGCGACGTCGGCTGGTTCCTCGCCGTCGACGTCCACGGCGAGATTCATGCTACGAAGAGCCTCGTCCGTCAGGGTGGGAGCGATCCGGGCGAACACGTCCTGCAGTTCCGGGTACTCGGCGAGCGTGTCCGCGTAGAAGACGGGCGCTGCGTTGTAGGCGGGGAAGAAGCCGAGATCGTCCTCCAGGAGTGTGAGGTCGAGCGCCTCGATCCGGCCGTCGGTCGCGAAGACCTCACCGAAATTGCACGCCCCGGTGTCCGTCGCCGTGTAGACCGCTCCCGTGTCATAGATGCCGATGTTCTGGTCCGGCACGCCCGATGCCGCTCCACGTTCGAGTCCGTAGTGCTCCAGCATCGGGGTCATGCCGTCCGCCCGGGAGTTGAACTCCGACTCGACGCAGAACGTTCGTTCTTCGGGTGGAAGTTGCGCCAGTCCGGACATGGTCGTGATGCCGCCCAGCTCCTCGATCGCCTCGGTTCGGACAGCCATCGCGTAGGTGTTGTTCAGCGGAGCGGGATCGCCCCACACCAACCCGTTGGCGACGTCGGCGTCGCGTACCGCGGTCCACTGCTCCTCCTGGTCGGCGATGCCGGACTCCTTGCCGAGGAACGCCAGCCATGCCGTCCCCGTGTACTCCCAGGTGAAGTCCGCGGCGCCCGTCAGCACGAGGTCACGGGCGGGCTGGGAACCGGGCGCATTCGTCAGGTCGGTGACATCGAACCCTGCCGCCTGGGCGGCAAGCACGGAGATCTTGCCGAGGATCAACTGCTCGGTGAAGTTCTTCGACGTCACGGTGAAGGGCGCTCCATCGACACCTTCGAGAGGGCTGATGCTGCCGGGATTCGATTCAGGCACGTAGGACGTAGCCGGCTGCAAGCCGCATCCGGCAAGGAGGAGACCGCCGGCGAGTATTGCTGCCGTGCACGCGGCGCGGCGACCGCGTGGCGGTCCGACCGGCGCCTGCGTGCCGGGACCGTGGGTTCTGAGGGTGCTCATGCGAGTCCTTTCGGGCGAGCTACGTGTTCCACGACGCGGCCCACCCAGTCGATCAGCAGTGCGAGGAGGGCGACGATCACGGCACCTGCGATGAGGAGGCGAGGCAGGTTGAGGTTCACCCCGGTGGTGATCAGGATGCCGAGACCACCCCCGTTGATGAAGGTGGCGAGGGCTGCTGTGCCGACCAGGAGAACGAGGGCGGTGCGGATCCCCGCCAGCATGATCGGCACGGCCAGGGGAAGTTCCACCCGCAGAAGGACGGAGGTGGCACTCATGCCCATGCCACGTCCCGCCTCGACGAGTCGCGCATCGACCTGGTTGATGCCGACCATGGTGTTCCGCAGCACGGGCAGGAGGGCGTAGATGACGAGCGCCGCCACGGCTGCGGGGGAACCGAAACCGAGCCAGGCCGCCAGAAGCACGATCAGGCCGATGGCCGGAGCGGCCTGGCCGATGTTGACGACGGCGAGCACAGGACCCGTGAACCTCCGGAGCCGCCCGCGGGTGAGGACGATGCCGAGTGGAACAGCGACGACCAGGACGATCACGGCGGCCAGGAAGGTCAGCCCTACATGCTCGCGGATGTAGCCCGCGAGCGTGGCCGGGCTCAGGGTCGTCTGCTCGGTCGCCGTCAGATCAGCAGTGATCAGCCAGCCGGCGAGGACGCCTGCTGCCAGGATGATGCCGAGCAACTGGCGGACCAACGGTGCCCACGATGATCCGGCCACGTCGGCGCGGAGCGTTGCCACCTCGACCGCCGCTCCTGTGCCACCGGTGTCGTTGGTGCCGTTCGTCGACAGAGTGTCCCCGCTCATCGTTCGGACGTCGCACTCTGGGATTCATCGGCCCGGTCGGCGCGCTTCCGATCATCGCCCTCCGAACCGCCGACGGTCGGTGTGGAGGTCGTGTTGATCCCGACGGGCTTTCCGCCGGCGTGAGCGGAGCGGGCGTGCGCATGGGCCCGGCCGATGGCGTCCATGATGGTGTCGACGTCGATGACGCCGCGGAAACTGTCCCGTCCGCCCGTGACGAGGGCGGCCCCGACGCTGGAGACGAGCATGATGTCCAGGGCGTCGTTCAGAGTGGCCCGCTCCCCTACCAGGGGAAGCTTGGGATCGCGGATGTCCCCGACCCGTTCGATTCTCGCGAGTTGGCGTCGCGACAACCACTGGAGGGGCCGGTTCCTGTCATCGAGGATCACGGCGTGATCGTGCCCGCGCTCATCCAGTCGGGAGAGCACATCGGTCGCCAGGGCGCCCGGCTCGGCCGTGACGGCCGATTGCAGCGGCACGTCGTTGACGCGCGTGAGGGTCAGCTGTTTCAGACCGGCCCCGGCCCCGATGAAGTTCTCCACGAACTCGTTAGCCGGTTCGGCGAGGATCCGCTCGGGAGTGTCGTATTGGACGAGGTGGGCGCCCTCGGTGAAGATCGCGATCCAGTCGCCGAGTTTGACGGCTTCGTCGAAGTCATGTGTCACGCAGACGATGGTCTTCTGCAGTTCGTGCTGGATGCTGATGAGTTCGTCCTGCAGGCGGACCCGGGTGATCGGGTCCACCGCGCCGAAGGGCTCGTCCATGAGGAGCACGGGCGGATCGGCTGCGAGGGCGCGAGCTACACCGACCCGCTGCTGTTGGCCGCCGGAGAGTTCCCGGGGGTACCTGTCGCGGTACTGGCCGGGATCGAGGGAGACCAGTTCCAGCAGCTCGTCGATACGCGCAGCCACCTTCTCCTTGGTCCAGCCGAGCATCCTGGGGACGATGGCGATGTTCGCGGCGACCGTCATGTGTGGGAAGAGCCCGCCGGCCTGGATCACGTAGCCGATACGGCGGCGAAGCGCGTCGCCATCGATGTCCGTCACGTCGTCCCCGTCGAGGACGATACGTCCTTCGGTCGGCTCGATCAGGCGGTTGATCATCTTCAGGGTCGTCGTCTTGCCACATCCCGACGGCCCGACGAGCATGACGATCTTCCCCGCGGGGATCTCCATCGTCAGCCCGTCGACCGCGGGCCGTTCCTGGCCGGGATACCGCTTGGTGACGCCTTCGAGCAGGATGCTTGCTCCTGTGATCGCGTTGCCCGCAGAGGGGGCCGCTGTTGGCTGACGGTCGGTGCGCTGGGCTGAAGGAGTTGAGTCAGACACGGATTCCTCGGGGGATAGTGAGTCGGCCCAAGCCGACAAGAAGGAGATCGAGCAGGAGAGCAAGAAGGATGACCGCAACGATTCCCGTCACGACCGATTCGAGGGAGTTCGCGCCCCCGAGCCGGGAAAGACCGGTGAAGATGAACCCGCCCAATCCCGGGCCGAGCACGTAGGCGGTGATCGCGGCGATACCCATCACCATCTGCGCCGACACGCGGATCCCTGCGAGAATCACCGGCCAGGCCATCGGCAGCTCGATCCGCCTGAGGATCTGCAGCCGGCTCATGCCGATGCCGCGTGCGGACTCGACGATCGATCCGTCGACCGCGGTCAGACCCACCACTGCGTTGCGGAGGATCGGCAGCGTCGCGTAGAAGACGACGACGATCACGGCGGGAACCACACCGAACCCGAACGGTGCGATCAGGAGACCCACGAGGGCGAACGCGGGGATGGTCAGCCCGATGGCGGACACACTGTTCGCCGCCGCCGTCAGCCCCCGGTTCCGGTAGACAAGAGCAGCCAAGATCACGGCGATCAACGTCGCGATCACCAGGCACTGGGAGACGAGCCAGAAGTGCTGCCAGCTCGAGAACAGAATCTGCCCGAACCGGTCTCGTACGAAGTCGATCACATCAGAGCTCTCTTCACTTTCGCTGCACGGCCACCGGCAGAAGGGAACGTTCTCCCGCTGCAGCGTTCCGGTTCATCAGTATGATGAGCTTCCTACACCGTAGTGGACAGACCCCGGCTCGGTCGCCTGCTCGGTCCCGTTCGCTATGGTCCATGCCTCCTGGTAGGTGGAGCGTTGCCAGTGCTGGCGTGGGCCTTCCCACTCACGCGCGACATCGGTCAGCCAGATCGTCGTATCGGGATTCCACCCGGCGAGGACCGTGAACGTATCGCCATCGACATGCAGTGCACGATTCGCGCCACTGAGGTACGCCCCGGTTGTCAGGTGCACCGCGTCCCACCGCTCCGCGATCTTCTCCCAGTCCGGGATCACCCACGTACCGTCGGTGCCGGTGCAGCGGAACCAGTCATGGCGGCGGGAGGCAGTGACCTCCAGCGGGTGCTCACGGCACAGAGCCAGCCAGTCGTCACCAGTACGAATCTCGTACGTGCGACCGGTACCGCGCACGGGGATCACGGTTGCTTGCTCCTCGCCGAAGGAGTCCTCGATGAGATTCAGGCCCAGCGGTATCCGCCCCACCGTGTGGAGGGTCCCTTGCGGGAAGGACCACCACGTCCCCGACCACGCGGCATGGGGATTCCCGGGTCGTTCCTTGTTCGCGCGGGCTTCCTCGACGCGTGCACCCTGAGCCCAAGCACTCAGGGCCTGTGCCGGTTCCCTGGGTAGAGGTGCTGGATCTTCAGGTGACCGCCAGTCGATGGCCCACTGTCCGAGCTGCCGGCCGTGCGACCACCACTGCGTGCAGGATGAGGTCACGACGTGGTGGGCGAGCGGGGCAAGGGCGACTGTCACCGCGGGAAGGGCCGCGAGCACGTCCTCCCCGTCCGGTTCCTGCCAGGGCCGGGACGTGCCGACCGCTTCAGCCAACGCACGGTCGATGGCTTCGGAGCCGGCCCGCTCGACCTCGAGCGAAGCCAGAGCGGTGAGGAGATCGTCGAGGGTAGGGCGCGGCGACGGGTCGGTGTCCTCCCCTGAGGTGGCCGTGATCAGCACCCGGGAGGTGCCCTTGCCCGGATCCAGATCGTGGGCGAGCCAGAAAACGATGGACCTGATCGACGGGTCCAGTTCCGTCACCAGTTGCAGGCACAGGCGTCTCCCTCGAGGCCCCACCAGCAAGACACCCGCCCCCAGATCCATTTGCTCACCCTACGCGCGTGGACATCGTTCGAGCAGCAGAGAAGCATCGCGAGGCCACAACGACTCACGGCAGGATGGTTCTCCGCGCTCGCATGTAATCAATTAATTGACTATATGGCTCATGAGGGTGCAGGGTTGGCTGAAGTCCTCGTAGTGCAGACCCAGCCCAGCAGGTCAGCCGCGTAGGGTCGATCTCCCTGCCCCGCGTGGAGCACAGTCCCCCGCTGTACCACCACAGGACCCTCCTGCCGATGTGACCGACCGAAGGAATCACGTGAGCTACCGCTACGTCGCCATCGGCGACAGCTTGTCCGAAGGAGTCGGCGACCTGCCCTGGCCGGACGGAACCCCACGTGGTTGGACCGATCGACTCGCCGGCTTACTCACTGTCCGCCAAGGACCGGTCGAGTACGCGAATCTCGCCGTTCGCGGGTACAAGACCCAGCAGGTCCGGGATCAGCAGCTGGATCGGGCACTGAGCTTCAGCCCGCACGTCGTCACCATCACCGCCGGCATGAATGACATCCTGCGACCACGCGTCGACTTCGATGTCCTTCGAGCAGGACTTGCTGGGCTCGTCGACCCCTTCAGGAGGATAAACGCAGAGGTGATGTTCGTGCCCATTCCTGACCTGACAGCCGTCTCTGCGGCAGGAAGCCTCATCGACAAACGGCGACGACGGCTCAACGGCATGTACCAACAGCTGTGCGACCAGATGGGCGTCGTGCAGCTTGCGAGCAGCGAAGGAACACTCTTCGAAGATCCGCGAGCCTGGGCACCTGATCGTCTTCACCTGTCCCGACTGGGCCATGAACGCCTCGCCCTGGGGGCAGCCAACGCGTTAGGCATTGAAGGCACGTCCGGGTGGAATACTGCCCTCACAGATCCGAGACCTCGACGAACAATCGCCACAGAAGCACAATGGTGGCGGATGCACGTCCTGCCGTGGATCCACCGCCGCATCCGCGGCCGATCATCAGGAGACGGGCGCGCCGCCAAGCTACCAACCCTCAGCATCGTAGAGTCCACGGAGACCATGTGGGCCAGGCCGTCCGAGGATCCGGCATGAGGAACAGAAGCCGGAATTGGAACTCCTGGCACCCCGCACCAGGCACCACCACAAGACACGCCGCCAGTGTTCTCTGCTCGGCGCAGTCGGCCGGACGATAGGCAATTCTCAAACCATGGCGCTGCAACACGCGATACTCGCCGCTCTCGCCTACGACGAGCCTTCCGGCTACGACCTCTCCAAAGCCTTCGACGCCACCGTATCGAGCTACTGGACAGCCACGGCGCAGCAGTTGTACCGCGAACTGGAAAAGATGGAAGCTGCCGGCCTCGTCGTCGCCCGTCTGGTCGAACAAGAGAAACGTCCCAACAAGCGACTCTTCTCACTGTCCGACTCAGGGCGTGCCGAACTTCATGCCTTTACGACGAGATCCCCCAGACCGATCGCTATTCGGGACGAGCTACTCGTGCAGGTTGAAGCCATGGAGCTGGGAGACCCCGGTTCTATTTACATGCATGTCGAGGAAAAACGCGCCGCGTCAGTGAAAAAGCTGGGGCGTTACAAGAAGACGCGAGCGTTCCTTCTTCAAGAACGCACCGAGGAGGACTACCTGGCGACGTCGAAAAGCATCGGTCCCTACCTCACACTCACCCGAGGCATCCTCTTCGAGGAGGAGAACATCCGATGGTGCACCTACGTACTCGACGTCCTTCGAAATCGACCTCCACGGAATACTGACGACGATCAATTACAGACTTCCGCTCTGAGCCCCGCAGAAGGGTCTAGCGAAGCCGATCAGTAGCGGCTCAGCGTCGACAACCACGTTGAGCGCAGCCCTGGACGAACAGCAGACGCCGTCGATCCTCGGACTGCCGGTTTTTAGGAGCCGCAAGCTCGGAACGAGTAGGTGGCGTGTCGGAGTCTCGGGCCCCGCAGCTCCAAAGTGGCATCTGTAGTGTGGGGGCATGGCAATCGATGTCCGGCCCGCGACGGCGTTCGAGGACATCGCAACGATGGTCGGGCCCAAACGGCCCGACGCGAATGTGTGCTGGTGCTTGAGCTACCGGATTCCATCGAAACTGAACCTCTCACTCCGCGGACCTGATCGCGGAGCTCTCGTCAAAGAATTGACAGCACAGAACCCTCCGCCAGGCGTCATTGCTTACGACGGTGATGACGTCGTGGGATGGGCGGCCGTGCACCCGCGCGCGGACACGAGCTTCGCGCGGAACCGGAAGATCCCGCACCTGGACGACAGTGATGTGTGGTCGGTCTGGTGCATCAGGGTCCGCCCTGGACACCGCGGACGAGGCATCTCACACGACCTGATCAACGGCGCCGTACAGTTCGCCCTGGACCACGGGGCCCCGGCGATCGAGGGCTACCCGGTCGATAACCAGGGCCAGAAAGTAGACCTCACCATGGCCTACGTAGGAACACGTGCCTTGTTCGAGCAAGCAGGATTCACCATCGCCACCACGACGGACTCGGTCATCAACGGATTCCCGCGACTCCTCATGCGATACGAGCCGAATCAGACCGGCGAGCACTGAATACTGCCCGACCTTTGACCGAACATCCATTCAAGGGTTCTCGGACCCCGTGGCAGGTGGGGTGGAAGCGACACCGATGATGGCGTCCCACCCGCGGAGGGGGCCCATGACGACCCGGCTCCCGATCGCGAAAGACCATTCGGCGTCGTGAGTATGAAGTGCGGCGAGGGCGTCGTAGTCGTGTGCGTCGGGTGCTGAGCCGTATCGCGCGATGACCTGCTGGATCTCGTGAATCGCGGTGGCGTTCATGCGACGGTGAGGACGATCTTGCCTTCGAGGTGGCCTTGGGCGGCCCGCTCGTGCGCGAGCTGCGCGTCGGCCAGCGCGTAGGTGCTGTCGATTGCGATCCGTACGATTCTCGTGTCGAGGAGTTCGGCGAGCTC
>JASLAA010000143.1 GCA_030147325.1 Arthrobacter sp.
CAGGAGAAGATGTTGCCGCACGGCGCCCCGTGACCCATGCCCGGCCCCATCCAGCCCGCGAACGCCGGATAGTGCCCCGACCCTCCACCGATCACCAGGGCCGGCTGGCCCTGCGGGGTCTCGGTGGACCGCACCACACCGCCGTGCGCCGGCATCACGTGCTCAGGATGCGCCGCCGCATAACCCCGCAGGGCATCCGTGGCGAACTGCTCGGGATCATTCACAAGGTACGTCATGGTTCCAGCCTCGGTTCTTCGTCGAGCCGTCAGGGAGCGGCGCTTCGCTGCGCCGCTCCGCCGGGTGGGTGGGAGGTGCTGCTACGTCAGCTCGCGGAGTCCTCGGCCGGGCTCGGCCCGAGTTCCTTCAGCAGCGCGGCCATGGCGACGTAGGCCTTGTTGCGGTAGGCCACCAGCTCGCTGGTCCGCTCGGCCGGGATGTCGAGGAACCCGGCCCCGGACTTCGTGCCCAGCTTCCCGGCGTCCACGAGGTCCTGGAGGATCTTCGGCGTGGCGAACCGCTCGGGGAACGAGGTCTGCAGCGAGGCGTAGCAGAAGGAGTAGACGTCCAGGCCGGCCATGTCCGCGATGGCGAAGGGGCCGAAGAACGGCAGCCGGAACCCGAAGGTGGTCCGCACGAGGGTGTCGACGTCCTCCGCCGAGGCGATGCCCTGCTCGACCACCTGCGCCGCCTCGTGGAACAGGGCGTACTGGAGCCGGTTGAGGACGAAGCCCGTGACGTCCTTGACGACGGCGGCATGCTTGCCCGTCAGCTCGACGATCTCGCGGGCGACAGCGACGGTCTCCGGCGTCGTGCCTTCATGCGGGATGACCTCGACGCCGGGGATGAACGGAGCCGGGTTGGAGAAGTGGACCCCGAGGAAGCGGCCGGGATTCGCCACGGCCTCCGCGAGCTTGGCGATCAGGATGGTCGACGTATTGGAGCCGATCACGGCGTCGGCAGGAGCTGCGTCGCTGATCCTGCGCAGGGTGCTGTGCTTGATGTCGATGATCTCCGGCACGGCTTCCTCGATGTAGGAGGCGTTCGCGACGGCGTCCTCGATGCTCGGAGCGGCCCAGAGCTGGTCCCGCAGGCGTTGCACCGCGTCCTCCGGGAACAGGCCGTCCGCGACGAACTGCTCCGCCTCACCGATCAGGCGCTCGAGGTTCTTCTCGGCGATCTCCTGGGAGACGTCGGCGAGTGCAACCCTCGCTCCGCCCAGTGCAAGGACCTGGGCGATTCCGCCGCCCATGTATCCCGAACCGACAACTGCCACTGAACGTTCAGCCATGAGCCGCATCTCCTCTGATGTGTGCACGGTACTTCGAGTGGACGCACGCCCGCATCGGCTTCTACCGAGGTCGAGAATCGGGCCGGATGGGGTGCGAATCGTGTTCCTATAGGATCCACGGGAGCCAGAACCGTGTCAACCGTCACAGCGGAGGGGGAGTCGCGCTACGCGATGCGGCCCCGAGCGCTCTCGTCTGAGACCTCGAACTCGTGGATGGCGCGCTCTCCGACGCCGCAGATGTGGCTCGCCATCGCGATCCGCGCAGCGGTGGCGTCAGCCCGCCGCATCGCGCCGAGGATGCGTGAGTGCTCGTCGATAGCGCTGGCGGCATCGCGCACGCCGACACCGCTGAAGAGCCGGAACCTGTGGACGTGTCCGCCGAGGGAGTCGTAGGCGCTCAGCAGGAACTTGTTCCCGGTCTGCTCCACGATCAGGCGATGGAACCGCTCGTCGGCCTCCCAGTAGGCCCGATAGTCGGAGAAGTGCGGCCCGTTGGGCGCGTCCCGCAGGTCGTGGATGGACTGCTGCAGCGCGGACAGGAAGGTCTCATCGGCTCGTGTGCACGCCACTTCGGCGCTATGGGGCTCGAGCAGGAGCCGCGCATCCATCAGATCGGAGAGCTCCGTGTGGCTCAGCATGGGAGCAACCCGGTAGCCGCGCAGGGCGGCGCGCGTCACGAGGCCTGTGGCCTCCAGCCTGGCCAGCGCCTCACGCACCGGAGTGGGAGAGACGCCGAGCTCCCGCGCGGTGCCGTCGATGCTGAGCGGATCGCCGGACGTGAGGTTGCCGTCCATCAGGCGGGAGAGCACCTGCTTGTACACCTGGTCGGCGAGGACGCTGCGCTGCACCCAGGGTTCATCGGCAGCGCCCTGGCTCAGGGGCCGCCCCTTGCTTCCAGCAGTCATGGGGTCAATTCTCCCACGAACAGGCGGTGCGGAAGCCGGTGCTGCACCGCCTGCACGCCGGTCGGAGTGCCGACCGGCGTGCAGGAAACAACCACTGGACAAGCGGCCAATATCCTATAGGGTTGTGCCCATCAACCCCTGGATGTGTTCCACGCCACACCAACCGTGCGTGGAACTGCCGATGCGATCAAAGGTGCTCCCGTTATGCACATCCTCCTGCCCGCCGCCACCGGCGACGCCCTGGTCCTGGCCGAGAGGCCCACCTGGGCCCTGCTGTTCATCGCCGTCCTGGCGATCGCCGCACTCCTGCTGCTCATCATCAAACTGCGCGTCCACGCGTTCTTCGCCCTCATCATCATCAGCGTGCTCACCGCCCTCGCCGCCGGGATCGGGGTGGCGGACGTGATGGGCGTGGTGGTCGCCGGCTTCAGCACCACCGTGGGCAACGTCGCGTTGCTCGTGGGTTTCGGTGCCGTGCTCGGCCGCCTCGTCGAGATCTCCGGCGGAGCGCAGGTGCTGGCCGACGCCATGCTGCGCCGCTTCGGCGAGAAGCGGGCGCCCCTGGCCCTCGCTGTCGCCTCGCTCTTCTACGCCTTCCCGATCTTCCTCGATGCGGGCTTCATCGTGATGCTGCCCATCATCTACACGGTGGCACGCCGACTCGGCGGCTCGTTCATGCTGTACGTCCTGCCCTCCATCGGTGCCTTCCTGATGATGCACGCGCTGACTCCGCCCCATCCGGGCCCCACCGCGGCGGCGACGGTCATGGGCGCCGACGTCGGCATGGTGGTGCTGATCTCCCTGCTGGTCGGTCTGCCCACCTGGTACTTCGCCGGCTACCGGTTGAGCCTGATCATCGCCAGGCGCTACCCGAACATGCCTGTCCCGAACCTGCTCGGTGAGGTGGACCTCGACGAGGACACACCTCGCCCCGGATTCTGGACGATCATCTTCGTGCTGCTGCTGCCCCTGGTGCTGATCTTCTTCAACACCCTCTTCACGACCCTCGAGGCGAGCGGGGCGGTCGGCGACGACAACGCGTTCTTCCAGCTCTCGCGGCTGATCGGGAACACCCCCGTAGCCCTGCTCATCGCCACGCTGTCGGCGATGTACCTGCTCTACCTGCGGCCTCGTCGCGGCAGGGGCAAGATCGGCGGTGCACTCGAGGACCTGGTGGACAACTCCCTGGCGCCCGTCTGCTCGATCATCCTGATCACCGGAGCAGGTGGCGCGTTCGGCCGGGTGCTCACGGAGACCGGCATCGGCTCGACGATCGCCGACGGCCTCGATGCCATGGGGCTGCCCGTGATCCTGGCGGGGTTCCTCGTCGCCGTGGCCTTCCGCGTCGCGCAGGGCTCGGCAACCGTGGCCGCCACCACCGCCGGCTCCATCATGGCCCCGGCCGTCCTGGAACTCGGGCTGTCCGGCGTCGCACTGGCCGCGATCGTGGTGGCCGTCTGTGCCGGCTCCATCACCTTCTCGCACGTGAACGACTCCGGCTTCTGGCTCATCGGCAAGTTCTGCGGCTTCGACACGCTCACCACCCTGAAGACGTGGAGCGTCATCGCCACGGCGATCGGCTTCATGGCCTTCGCCCTCGCCTGGATCGTCTACGCCCTCGCGGCGTGAGGCCCGGGCGGCCCGAGACCACTCATCCCCGATCCTTGAGGAGAACACCATGAACTACACGCCCGAGACCTGGCCGATCGGCGCGGCCCTGCTCAACTTCACCGGCACCACCGCGGACGGTCAGGACCGGACCACCGCCGGAGCCCAGGCCTGGAAACAAACCCTCCGGGAGGTGCGCCATGCGGGTTTCGACCATGTGGACCTCACCGACTCCTGGGTCCGCGCGGCGGACCTCGACAGTGCCGGTCGCAAGGAGCTGCTGAAGACGGCCCGCTCCTACGGGCTTGCCTTCAGCGACCTCGCGGTGACCCGCAAGAGCGTCATCACCCCGGACGAGGAGCGGGCGCAGCTCAATATCGCCTACACCAAGCGGACCATCGATGCTGCTGCTGACCTCGAGGCGCCCATGGTGTGCCTCGGACTGCACGACCCCTTCACCCAGGAGCAGAAGGAGGCGACCTGGTTCTGGCTGGCGCCGGGGGCCGAGGACGAGGACACGCAGGGCAACCGGGACAAGGCGGCCTCGCGCTTCCGGGAGCTCGGGGAGTACGCGGCGGAGCGGGGCGTGAGCATCTCGCTCGAGATGTACGAGGGTACGTTCCTCGGCACGGCGGACAGCTCCGTGCAGCTGGTCACCGCCGTCGACCTGCCCAATGTGGGGCTCTGCCCCGACATCGGCAACATCGTCCGGCTGCATCGCGAGGTGGAGGACTGGCGCGAGATGCTGGTCAAGATGCTGCCCCACACCAACTACTGGCAGCTGAAGAACTACTTCCGGGACCACGACCCGGCCACCGGCGCGTATGCCTCCGCGCCGGCACCCCTCGCCCTGGGCTTCATCAACTACCGGGAAGCCATCGGGATGGCGCTCGAGAGCGGCTTCGACGGTCCGATGTGCGTGGAGCACTACGGGGGAGACGGCCTCAGCGTCGCGGCGATGAACCGCGACTACATCCGGGACATCCTCGAGGTGAAGCTGCCGGAGGACTGACCCGGGCCCGGCGCCGGGCCCGCCCTCGGCGCCCCGCCCGTCATCTGCGACC
>JASLAA010000077.1 GCA_030147325.1 Arthrobacter sp.
GACGACGAAACGGTAGGACCCGTCACCCGCGGCGGGGCTCAGCTCACCGAGCTTGACGTCGGCGAGCGACGGTCCGGTCTGCAGGAGTTCGATGATGCCGGGCTCGTTGGTCGCGTCCTCAATGGAGGACAGGACGCGGACCTTGTCCGGGTCGCCGCCCACGTTGGTGACGCCCTGGCGCATGGCGGCCTCGTCGCCGATGACGACGGGCCTGCACTCCTGCCGGACGTCGTCGTGCCCGAGGAGTGACTTCGCGGTGATCTCCGGTCCGATGCCGGCGACGTCGCCGAGGGTGACGGCGAGGGTGGGGATGCTCATGAGGATGCCTCCGTAGTGTGGGCGGGGGTACGTGTCAGTGTCTGAGTGAGTTCGGTGACGGTATCGAGCAGGGCGGTGACCGGCCCGAAGCCGCCGGCCTTCGTGACGACAATCTTCCCAGCAGCGGTGCCGCCTTCGACGACGCCGACCGGGATGCCCTCCTGGATGGCGCCGGTGATGCGCAGCGCCTGGGCGCGGGTCGCGTCGAGGACGGCCCGTGCACCGTCCCCGCCGACGAGCACGAGGGCGCCGACGGTTGCACGGGCCAGGGTCTGCTGCACCACCGACGCGAGACAGCGGGCGATGGCGGCACCGCTGAGGGTCTCGGAGCCGCCCACCGCCTCCGGGGAGATGATGACCACCACGCGCGGCAGGGACTCCGGGAGCTCGAGTTCCCCGTCAGCCCACTGCACAAGCCGGTTCGGCTGGTCGAGCAGCGACTCGTCGGGCTGGAGGATGCGGAGGTCGCCCGGATCCAGCTGGGAGTGCAGGTGGTCGGTTTGGGCGCGGGCGACGTCGTGCAGCGAGCTGACGACGACGACGATCCGCTGCCCCTGCGCGGCGGGCGCGGGTCCTGATGCGGCGTGTACTGCTCCGGCCTCGGCCCACGCCGTCGCCATGGCGGCGGCGAGGCCGGCCGACCCGGCGGGTATTGCCGTTGGTCCGGCAAGGACGAGCGCGGCAGCGAGAGTGCGAAGGTCGTCGTCGGACACGGCGTTGACGACCACGGAGCCGTCGCCCGCCGCGTCTCGAAGTGCCTCGGCGTCCTGCTCGGGAGAACCGCTGAGGCTGACCGTCGTCGTGCCGGGCAGGAGCTGCGAGAACTCACTCGTCGGAACCGGCGTCACCGGATCCCGGCCCGCGGGGGAGTCCTCGACCGGTCCGCCGTGGACGCGCAGCAGACCGTCCTCGACGGTGCGCCCCATGGCCGGGTAGGCCGGGCATACGACGGCGAAGCAGCCGGGGTGCTGCTCCTGCCACGCGTCGAGGGCTCCGGCCACCTGCGCCGGGACGCTGCCGCGCATAGTGGAGTCGATCTTCAGGTACAGGCGGTCGGCTCCGGCGGTGACCAGGTTCCTGATGGCGCTCGCCGTGGCCCGCCGGGCGGTGACGGTTTCCATCGCGCGGGCGTCGGTGTTGACGGCAAGGGCGCTGCCCGGTGCCACCGAGTCCGGGAAAAGTTTGCCCAGCAGCAGGCGGGAGGACCAGCCGGTGCGGGAGAACTGCACCACGGAGTCGGTGGCGCCGGTGACGTCGTCGGCCGCGATGCCGACGATGGGTGCGGATGGTGTCACGGTCGGTCGTTGTCCTGTGTCGGGCGGCGCCGCGTCGTGGGTGCCGACGGGTCACCCACGGGCGGGATGTTGGACGCGGAAGTCAGTATGGTCGCGAAGCCGACGGAGAAGTCGACGAAGCCACCGGCGATGCGGTTCACGCCGTCGAACAAGGGACGCGGAACTTCCAAAGCGATCTGTCTGCCATTGGCGAACCTTCTCTAGGCACTGGGAAACAAGTACATGCAACGAGTACGGACAAGATATGTCGAGGGTACGTCGTGTGCTGCGGATCAAGTAAGGAGGGAAGTGTGAAGGCTGATGGCACCGAAGAAATCAGCTTTGTTCGCGCTACAGCCGGTTTCCGTCGCCCGCTCTCAGCGACGGATGATGGGCATGGTGTTGTGAAGATCTACCGGGTGACCGAGTCGCCCTGGTCGAGGAGGGCGAGCTCTGCGCGTCTTAGGAGTCCTTCCCAGTCTCCGTAGGCGAGGCAGGCGAAGGCGTCGGTCTTGGTGGCGAGTTCGAGGCGTTTCGCGGATCCCTTCCCGGCTATGAGTTCGGTGAGGTATCCGGCGACGAAAGCGTCGCCTGCCCCGACGGTGTCCATGGGGTCGATCGGGACAGCGGGCTGGTGATATCGCTTGCCGTTCATGAAGGCGTCACCCAGGAGCGGGCCTCCCAGACTGACCGCCAGGGCTCCGGCTTGTATCCAGGCGCCGGCGTCCTCGATGCCCACTCCTCCGGAGGGGACAACTCTCGCGCCGGCCATGCTCCTCGGTGTGGTAGTGCGCGCCTCAACACGCGCTGCCGCCGCATCTCAGAAGGACGAGGATCAACGCTGGTGATGCCCAGCGTCATGACCCACAACATCTAGGGTCCTGTGGCGATGTACTTCTCTTCGAGGTATTCGAGGATGCCCTCGCTGCTTCCCTCGCGTCCGAGGCCGCTCTGCTTCGTACCGCCGAAAGGCGCGGCC
>JASLAA010000112.1 GCA_030147325.1 Arthrobacter sp.
CGGCACGGGCAAGACCGCCCGCGTCCTGGTGTTCGCGACGGGTGAGAAGGCCGAGGCGGCCATCGCCGCCGGGGCCGACTTCGTCGGTTCCGACGACATGATCGAGAAGGTGTCCGGCGGCTGGACCGACTTCGACGCCGCCGTCGCCACCCCGGACCTCATGGGTAAGGTGGGACGCCTGGGCAAGATCCTCGGCCCCCGCAACCTGATGCCGAACCCCAAGACCGGAACGGTCACGGCGGACGTCGCGAAGGCTGTCACCGACATCAAGGGTGGAAAGATCGACTTCCGCGTCGACAAGCACTCCAACCTGCACTTCATCATCGGCAAGGTCTCCTTCGACGAGCAGAAGCTGGGCGAGAACTACGCCGCGGCGCTCGAGGAGATCCTCCGTCTCAAGCCGTCCGCATCGAAGGGTCGCTACATCCAGAAGGCGACCGTCTCGACCACCTTCGGTCCCGGCATCTCCGTGGACCCGAGCGTGACCAAGGTCTTCGCCGTCTAGGTCGACCGGAGGAAGGGCCCCGCAGCGTCTGCTGCGGGGCTCTTTCGTCTCTGCGGACCCTTCCGCCATTGAGAAACACCAATCACTGAGGTTACGCTCGGGACATGACGCGTACCGGTATCGAACGACTCCCCGTTCCGGCCTCCCTGGCGGCCGAGGGCGGTGATGACTTCGCGCAGAGCGCTGCTGTCGGGAACGCCGTCGAGCGGCACCTGTGGGGGCACGACGACTTCACCACCGACGCCGAGGAGCGGATCCTCATGGTCCAGCCGACCCCGGACCGCGAGTACGTCCTCGGAGTGGCTCGTGACGGGGGCAGGATCGTCGGCAATGCCCGCATCAGTATTCCGCTGCGCGACAACCTGCAGGCCGCCTACGTCCAGGTCGAGGTCCTGCCGGAGATGCGCCGGCAGGGGATCGCGTCGGCGCTCCTGGCCTTCGCCGAGGAGCAACTCAGGACGCGGGGGAGGACCACCATCATGTCGTGGAGCGACACCCGGGCCGAGCCCTGCCCCGACACCGATGCCGGTCCCGACGCCGGGGGTGAGCGGGGCAAGGAGGCCTCAGAGCCCGCGGTAGCACGGCTCGTGCCTCCCAGCGGTGCGGGCTGGTACCCGGCCGAGGACGCCGCCGCCCGACTGGCCGTGGCCCGTGGATTCGACCTCGTGCAGGTCGACCGTCAGAGCGTCCTGCATCTCGCCGACGTACGCTCGGGTCGAGGCAGCGTGCGCGTGCGCGCCCAGGAGGCCGAGGCGCGGGCCAGGGGATCGCGAGCGTACGACCTGGTGCGATGGGTGGACCGCTGTCCCGGCGATCTCGTGGACGACTACTCCCTCCTGCGCCGCCGGATGAGTACCGACCCCCCGCTCGGGGGCTTCGCCCAGCAGGAGGAGTTGTGGGACGAGGGGCGCATCCGTCGTGAGGAGGAGCGTTCCCTCGCAGCCGGCGCCTCGACCCTCGTCGAGGCGGTGCGGCACAGGATGTCGGGGCAGCTCGTCGGGCACACGATCCTCGAACGCTTCGACGCACGGCCCGCCGTCGTCTACCAGGAGGACACCCTGGTTCTCGACGAGCATCGCGGCCACCGGCTCGGCCTGTGGCTGAAGGCGAGCAACCTGCTGCGTTCCGCGCACGCCTGGACCGACGCCGAACGCATCTACACCTGGAACGCCGAGGAGAACAGCTTCATGCTGGACGTGAACGTGGCCCTCGGCTTCCGGCCCTCGGGCCGGACGGCCGGCTGGCAGCGGGTCCTTCCCTGAGTCGATTTGGTGGCACTGGCGCAGGTCACGTACGCTGGAACTACCAAAGACCGTCGGTCGATCCTCCTCCGCTTTCCTCCTGTGCTCCGGCACGGAGCAGGACAGAAGGAGAGGGATCCGAAAGTTCCCGTGAGGGACGGCCTACGCAGGTGAACGAAGCTCCTCTCCGCGGATCCGTCCGCGTCGAGTACAGCCCCGTGCATCTGCGCGGGGCGTTTTTTATTGGAGCCGGAACGCCGTCGCATATTCCCCGGAAGGAGGGTTATGGCAACGCCAACAAAGGTTTCTGCAGTGGATGAGATCACCACCGATTTCAAGGACTCCACCGCTGCTGTCCTGACCGAATACCGCGGGCTCACTGTTGCTCAGCTCAAGGAACTGCGCCGCGCCCTGGGTGCGGACACCAAGTTCTCGGTCGTCAAGAACACCCTGACGGGCATCGCGGCAAAGGAAGCAGGCATCGACGCGTTCGACGGCCAGCTGTCCGGTCCCACCGCGATCGCCTTCATCAAGGGTGACGCCGTAGCTGCCGCCAAGAGCCTCACGGATTTCGCGAAAGCCAACCCGAAGCTCGTCATCAAGACTGGAATCTTCGAGGGCAAGGCCCTCGACGCAACCGAGGTCATCGCCCTGGCGGCCCTCGAATCGCGTGAACTCCAGCTCGCTCGGGTGGCTGGTGTGCTCAAGGCACCGATGTCCGCCCTGGCCCGCACCGTCGATGCACTGCGCATCAAGCTCGAAGAGGAAAGCGGCGCTGCACCCGCAGCCGACGCCGACTCTGCTGCCGAGGAAGCCGCTGCACCCGCAGAAGCTCCCGCGGAGGCTCCCGCCGAGGAAGCCGCAGCAACCGAAGCGAACTAGTTTCGCCTCGATCCACACACTCCGGTGCAGTGCACCACTAAAGGAAGGACGCCTCCCATGGCGAAGCTCACCAACGAAGAGCTCATCGAAGCTTTCAAGGAACTGTCCATCATCGAGCTCTCGGACTTCGTGAAGCTGTTCGAGGAGACCTTCGATGTCACCGCAGCTGCTGTTGCAGTCGCAGGCCCCGCCGGTGGCGGAGCCGAGGCCGAGGCCGAGGAGCAGACCGCTTTCGACGTCATCCTCGAAGCTGCAGGCGACAAGAAGATCGCAGTGATCAAGGAAGTTCGCGCGCTCACCTCGCTGGGCCTGAAGGAAGCCAAGGACGTTGTCGACAGCGCCCCCAAGGCCGTCCTCGAAGGTGCCACCAAGGAAGCCGCAGAGAAGGCCAAGGAGTCCCTCGAGGCCGCCGGCGCCACCGTCACCCTCAAGTAACACCACACTGCACGCAGCGACGGCCTCCGGCTGTGGCTGCCGCAGGCCGGAAGAGCCCCGCTTCTCGAAGCGGGGCTCTTTTCCGTTCACGGGGAGAACGGAGGCGTTCGTCAGCGCCAGAGGAGCAGGGCTTCTCCCTGGCCGCCTCCGCCGCACAGGCTGACCGCACTCCGTCCAGTGCCGCGCCGGGAGAGTTCCATCGCCGCATGCAGGGCGAGGCGGGCACCGGAGGCCCCGATCGGATGACCCAGGGCGATCGCCCCACCATGGATATTGCACTGCTCCAACGGATAGTCCAGGTCCTTGAGGGACTGCACCGCCACCGAGCCGAAGGCCTCGTTGATCTCGATGAAGTCGAGCTCCGCAGCGGTCCATCCCGCCCGGTCGAGGGCCTGCCTGATCGCCGTCGAGGGCTGGGAGTGGAGCGTGTTGTCCGGACCGGCCACCTGGCCCGGGCGCCCGACGACGGCGAGGACGGTCAGTCCGGCCTCTTCCGCGTACGAGCGCGTCGTCAGCACCAGGGCGGCGGCGCCGTCGGACAGTGGTGAGGAGTTGCCGGCCGTGATCGCCCCGTCGGCGTTGAACGCGGGGCGTAGCTTCGCGAGGGACTCGACGGTCGTCGTCGGGCGGATTCCTTCATCGGTTGTCAGCACGACGTCGTCGCCCTTCTTCTGCCGCACGGTGAGCGGGACGATCTCCTCGGCAAGGAGCCCGCGATCCGTCGCGGCCGCCGCGCGCTGGTGCGAGGCCGCCGCGACGGCGTCCTGCGAGGTGCGGTCGATCTCGAGCCGCACGTTCCCGCGTTCGGTCGACGCTCCCATCGAGTCGTTGTCGAACGCGTCGGTGAGTCCGTCGTGGGCCACGGAATCCAGCGCCTGGATGGATCCGTAGTTCCAGCCCTGGCGCGAGCCGGGTAGCAGGTGCGGCCCCCGAGTCATGGATTCCTGGCCTCCGGCGACGGCGACACGCGCCTCGCCGCTGCGGATGAGCCGCGCGGCGTCGATGACCGCCGTGAGGCCGGAGAGACAGACCTTGTTGAGGGTCGCGGCCGGCACCGTCCAGGGGATGCCGGCGGCGACGGCGGCCTGGCGCGCGGGGTTCTGTCCGCAGCCCGCCTGCACCACGTGGCCCATGAGGACGGCATCGACCGTGGCGGGGGCGACGCCTGCACGTTCGAGTGCGCCGGCGATGGCGCGTGCGCCGAGTTCGACAGCGGTGAAGGAGGCGAGCTGTCCGTTGAGGCGTCCGAGGGGTGTCCGGGCGCCGCCGACGATGACGACGTCGTCCGGTGTTGGCGTGGGTGTCGCCATGGCGAAACTCTCTTTCGTCGTTGAAATAGTGCCGTGGTCAGACTAGACGGTGGCGATCGTGCTGGCGCGGCGGAACGTGTCTCAGGACCGCCTGCGTGGCCCGGGCCCGTCGGGTCCCTCAGGGTAGAGCAGTGGGAGCTGGAGTGTCAGCCAGGGACTGAACGCCCACGGTGTGGCGGTGACGGCCCGCACCAGTGCGACGGCGTCCACCCACTGGTAATCCATGACCTCGTCGGGCAGGGGATCGACGGCGCTGTCCGCGACAGCCGTGTACACCGGGCAGATCTCGTTCTCGACGATCCCCGAGGCATCGACGGCCCGGTAGCGGAAGTCGGGCAGCGCCGCCTCGATGTCCCGCACGGTGAAGCCGAGTTCCTGGGCGGCGCGTCGCTGCACCGCGTCCTCGAAGGCCTCACCGGGTGCAGGATGTCCGCAGAACGAATTGGTCCAGACCCCGGGCCAGGCCTTCTTCCCGAGGGCGCGCCGCGTGACGAGGATGCGCCCGGCGTCGTCGAACACGTGGGTGGAGAACGCGAGGTGGAGGGGGGTGTCGAGGGTGTGGACGGTCGCCTTGGCATGGGTGCCCAGTGGTGTGCCGTCCTCCGCGAGCAGGACGACGACCTCGGCCTCGTCGCCCGTGCTCCGGCTCCCGGGCGCAGCCTCGTGAATGGTTCCGGCCTCGGTCGGCATGATGGCTCTCCTCCAGTGGTTGTCCGCGGGATGCGTGAAGCCCGCGCCGACCGGCTCGACGGGCCGGCCGTATCCGCCCCGCGTTTCCTCAGGGACTGACTATCTTGTTTACTTTACCTATGGACATGGACACTCTGCTGATCGAGTCTGCGGGACTCGACCAGGTCGAGGGTGCCCTCGAGCGGCTCTTCGCAGAATCCAAGGTCCGCGCAGCCCGGATAGGTCCCGGCTACCACGCACTCTGGGAGACCCTCGAGCGCTGCACCGCCGGCGGGAAGCGCTTCCGGCCGCGGATGGTGATGTCCGCCTACCAGATGCTCGGCGGCCGGGACGTCGACAACGCGTCGTACCTCGGGGCCGCCTTCGAACTGCTGCACACGGCACTGATCGTGCACGACGACGTGATCGACCGCGACTTCGTCCGCCGCGGCATCCCGAACGTGTCCGGTCGCTACCGGAACATCGCGGAAGCCGCAGGGGCGACCCCGGAGGGTGCCCGGCACGTGGGTGTATCGGCGGGTGTGATCGCAGGCGACCTCGCCCTCTCGAACGCCTACCGGCTGCTCGAGCGCGTCGAGGCCGACCCGTCGACGCGGCGACGGCTCGGTGAGATCCTCGACGAGGCCGTCTTCGCCTCGGCCGCCGGGGAGTTCCTCGACATCGAGACCTCGCTCAGTCCGACGATGCCCCCTCTCGAGGAGATCGTCCGCATGGCCAGGCTCAAGACCTCCGTCTACTCCTTCGAGGGGCCGCTGCAGGCCGGTGCCGTGCTCGCCGGCGCAGGGGAGGAGGTGATCACCCGGCTCGGTGACTTCGGTCGCGATGCCGGGATCGCCTACCAGATCGCCGACGATCTCCTCGGTGTGTTCGGCAACGAGACCCGCACCGGCAAGACGAACTGGGGTGACCTGCGCGAGGGCAAGCGCACGGCGCTGCTGTCCTACGTCTCCGCCCGTCCGGAGTGGGAGAGCATCTCCTCGCTGGTGGGAAGCCCCGGGATGTCCGCGGCCGACGCGGATCTCGTCCGTCGGATCATGGTCGACAGCGGCGCGAAGGACTACTCCGCGGATCTGGCGGCCGACTACGCCGCCCGGGCGAGGGCCCACCTCGACGCCGACGTGATCCCCCCGGCCCTGCGGTCCGCGCTCGATCCCGTGGTGACGGCCATCGTCGACAGGGTGCGCTGAGTGGGCATCGACGACTCGCTCGCCCGGTACAACGCGGCCGCGCTGAAGACCTCCGCCGAGGTCATCCGCTGCTACTCGACGTCGTTCGGGCTGGCCTCCCGTCTCCTGGACCGCACCACCCGCACCTCGATCGAGGCCATCTATGCGCTGGTCCGTGTCGCGGACGAGATCGTGGACGGAGCGGCAGCCGGCGCCGGCGTCTCCCCGGCGGGGGTGGGACGACTCCTCGACGATCTCGAGGTCGAGACGGAGGCTGCGATGGCCGGCGGGTACAGCGCCAACCTCGTGGTCCACGCGTTCGCGATCACCGCCCGCGCGACCGGCATCGACGCCGAGCTCACCCGCCCGTTCTTCGCGTCGATGCGCGCGGACATCACCCAGCGCGAACACACCCAGGAGTCCTTCGACCGCTACGTCTACGGCTCCGCCGAGGTCGTCGGGCTCATGTGCCTGCGGGCCTTCCTGGTAGGAAGGTCCGTGACCGCGGCAGAGGATGCGGTGCTGGTGGACGGTGCGCGCCATCTCGGAGCGGCCTTCCAGAAGATCAATTTCCTGCGGGACCTCGCCGAGGACTTCTCCACGCTCGGCAGGAGCTACTTCCCCGGCGTACGGCCGGGGAACTTCACCGAGGCGGACAAGGAGCGGCTCCTCGACGACATCGACGAGGACCTGCGGATCTCGGCGGCCGCGCTTCCGGGGCTGCCTCCCGTGCCGAGGCGCGCCGTCGCCCTCGCCCAGGGCCTTTTCACCGAACTCGCGGGAAGGCTGCGACGAACGCCGGCCGATACCCTGCTCAGGGCGCGGGTCCGGGTGCCGAACCCGGTCAAGCTCCGCATCATGGCGAAAGCCTTCACCGGTCGCGCGGTACCGGGACTCGCCGCGCACGAGAGGACGACATGACACGGGAGCAGAGCGGGCGTGCACGGGTAGGCGGGAAGGACGTCGTCGTGATCGGGGGAGGGATCGGCGGGCTGGCGACAGCGGCCCTCCTCGCCAGGGAGGGCCACCAGGTGACCCTGCTGGAGAAGCGCGAACAGGTGGGAGGGCGCGCAGGATCCTGGGAGCAGGACGGCTTCCGTTTCGACACCGGGCCCTCCTGGTACCTGATGCCCGAGGTCATCGACCACTTCTTCAGGCTGATGGGGACGAGCGCAGCCGACGAACTGGACCTGGTGAAGCTGGACCCCGGCTACCGCGTCGTCTTCGAGGACGGGGGAGCCGTCGACGTGCCCGCCGATCGCGAGGCGGTGACGAAGCTCTTCGAGTCCATGGAGGAGGGGGCGGGCGAGCAGCTCTCGACCTACCTGGACTCGGCCGAGGACGCCTACGAGATGGCGAAGAAGCGATTCCTCTACTCGACCTTCCAGTCCTTCCTCCCGTTCGTCCGGCCCGACGTCCTGAAAAGGCTTCCCCGCATCGGTGCCCTGCTGCTCCAGCCCCTGCAGTCCTTCGTGGAGAAGCGGTTCAAGGACCCTCGCATCCAGCAGATCCTCGGCTACCCCGCGGTGTTCCTCGGCAGTTCTCCGTTCGAGGCGCCGAGCATGTACCACCTGATGAGCCACCTCGACCTCGACGACGGCGTCCTCTACCCGATGGGTGGTTTCACGACCCTCATCGACGCCCTGCGCCGGGTCGCCGTCGCCGCCGGGGTCGAGATCCGCACGGGGGCCGACGTCGTCGCGATCGACACCGACGCCCGGACACCGGGACGGTCGCCCCTGGACCGCCGGCACGCGACGGTGCGAGCGGTGACGTACCGCACGCAGGGGACGACGGCGTCGGTCGACGCCGACATGGTCGTCTCCGCTGCGGACCTGCACCACACCGAGACCACACTGCTCCCGGGAGACCTGCAGACGTATCCCGAGAAGTACTGGGCCAAGCGCGTCCCGGGCCCGAGTGCGCTGCTGCTCTACCTCGGCGTGCGGGGAGGGCTGCCGCAGCTCGAACACCACACGCTCCTGTTCACCACCGACTGGCGCGACAACTTCGGCCGGATCTTCGGCAAGGAGTCCTCGATCCCCTCGCCGGCGTCGCTCTACGTCTGCCGCCCGAGTGCGACCGACGACTCGGTGGCTCCGGAGGGCCACGAGAACGTCTTCGTGCTCGTTCCGATCCCGGCCGACATCAGTATCGGCAAGGGAGGGCTCGAGCGCGGGGGAGACGCCCGGGTGGAGGAGCTCGCGGACGAGGTGATCGCACAGATCTCGGACTGGGCGGGGATCCCCGATCTCGCCGAACGCATCGTCGTGCGGCGCAGTTACGGTCCGCAGGACTTCGCCGACGACCTCAATGCCTGGCGCGGGACCTCCCTCGGCCCCGCACACATCCTCAAGCAGAGCGCCTTCTTCCGTGGCGCCAACCGCAGCGCGAAGGTGGAGAACCTGTTCTACGCGGGCAGCTCCACAGTTCCGGGCATCGGTATCCCGATGTGCCTGATCAGTGCCGAACTCGTCGTCAAGCGACTGCGCGGCGACACGACCACCGGGCCGCTGCCGGAGCCCGCCCGAGGGTGAGGCACCTCGGCGGCAGGCCAGCGGCCGGCCGCCGAACGATGGAACCTGCGGGCGGACCCTCGTGGCCCGACCGGCCGGCAGCGACGGGCACCGACCGAGGGGTGGCGGTGCTTGACGAGTGGGGGATCGAAGGGTAGTGGACTTTGCGCTGCGCATCGCGTAGTGTAGGTCTTTGCGTCTTCCCTCTAAACCTCAGCCTTCATATAGCGGTGGGCTTTGCTCTGCTCTCGTCGTTTGACCTGGCCACACGGTTCGGGTTCGCGCGAGCAGACACAGGTGAGCACTGAGATCCCCGCAGCATACTGCGGTGGCGGTGCCGAGGCGAGGGCGCTGACAAGCCTGACGGTCTGTGGAAGGATCCCTCTTGGTCGCCCCGAGCACCTCTAATAATGCAACCGCTACCAGCCAGGTCGACGCCGA
>JASLAA010000118.1 GCA_030147325.1 Arthrobacter sp.
GCAGTACCAGCGGGGCGAAGGAACGGGCAAGGACGATTTCGAGATCCTCGGCGAGCTCCCGAAGAAGAACATCGATACGGGCCTCGGACTCGAGCGCCTCGCGATGATCCTGCAGGGCGTGGAGAACATGTACGAGACGGATCAGGTACGTCCGGTCCTCGACCGGGCTGCAGCGCTCAGCGGGAAGGCCTATACGAGCGCCGAGTCCCCGAAGGACCCGCACCACACCGACGACGTCCGCATGCGTGTCGTCGCGGACCACATCCGCTCCTCGCTGATGCTCATCGCGGACGGTGTGACTCCGTCCAACGAGGGCCGCGGGTACGTGCTGCGCCGGCTCATCCGCCGAGCCGTCCGAGCCATGCGGCTGCTCGGGGTGGAGCGGGCCTGCCTGCCCGAACTCCTGCCCGCATCCCGGGATGCCATGAAGGGCGTGTATCCGGAGGTCGCCAGCGACTTCGAGCGGATCAGCCGCATCGCCTACGCCGAGGAGAAGGCGTTCCTGCGCACCATCGCGTCGGGCACCACGCGCCTCGAGGAAGCGGTCCGCGAGTCCCTCGCCGAGCAGCGCCCGCTCTCCGGCGAGGATGCCTTCGCACTCCACGACACCTATGGGTTCCCGATCGACCTGACCCTCGAGATGGCCGAGGAGGCCGGGCTCGCAGTCGACGCCGACGGCTTCCGCTCGCTCATGCTCGAGCAGCGCCGTCGGGCCCAGGCCGACGCGCGGGGCAAGAAGGCAGGCCACGCAGACCTGTCGGTGTTCACCGAACTGCTGGGCCGCGGCCAGACCGTCTTCACGGGATACGACGAACTCACCTCGGAGTCGGCGATCATCGCCGTGCTCGACAAGGGCCAGTCGATCACCAGCGCCCTCCAGGGCGACGAGGTCGAGCTCGTGTTGGACAGGACGCCGTTCTACGCGGAAGCAGGCGGACAGGCGGCCGACGTCGGACTCATCACCGGCGACGGCTTCGTCGTAGAGGTGCTCGACGTGCAACGCCCGGTCAAGGGCCTCAGCGTCCACCGTGCCGTCGTGCGTGAGGGCGAGGTGGCGCCGGGGGCCACGGTCACCGCCGCCGTCGACCGTCAGCGCCGCCACGCGGGGGAGCAGGCCCATTCGGGGACGCACATCGTGCACGCCGCGCTGCACGAGATCCTCGGTCCCGAGGCGCTCCAGCGCGGTTCCTTCAACAAGGCCGGCTACCTGCGCTTCGACTTCTCCTGGGGCGAGGGCATCAGTGCCGCTGCGCGCTCGGAGATCGAGGAAGTATCCAACATCGCGATCCGGAACAACTACGAGGTCGAGACGAAGATCATGTCGCTCGCGGACGCCAAGGCACTGGGCGCCACAGCACTGTTCGGCGAGGCGTACGGGGACACGGTCCGTGTCGTCGAGATGAACGCGGACTTCTCCCGCGAACTGTGCGGCGGTACGCACGTCGCCTCGACGTCCCTCATCGGCAGCCTGACGCTGCTCGGGGAGCAGTCGGTCGGTTCGGGCAACCGGCGCGTCGAGGCCCTCGTCGGGCTCGACGCCTTCCGGCACCTCGCCGCGGAGCGCGCCCTGGTCTCCGAACTGTCGGACATGCTGAAGGTGCCCTCGGCCCAGTTGCCGGAACGGCTCTCGGCGACGCTCGGCAAGCTCAAGGCGGCGGAGAAGGAACTCGACAGGCTCCGGAAGGAGCAGCTCGCCGTCGCGGCCGCCTCGCTCGTCGACACCGTGGTGGACGTGGACGGGGTCCGCCTGATCGCGCACGACGCCGGTGAGATCGGCAGTGCCGACGAGCTGCGCACCCTCGTGCTCGACCTGCGGGGGCGCCTCGGTTCCCAGGCCGCCGTGGTCGCTGCGACGGGCGTCTCGCAGGATCGCCCACTCGTGCTCGTCGCGACCAACGAGGCAGCCCGGGGTGCAGGGGTCAAGGCAGGCGCGCTGGTGCGCACCGCCGCGAAGATCCTCGGTGGAGGAGGCGGCGGGAAGGACGACGTCGCCCAGGGTGGCGGGTCCGATCCTTCCCGGATCCCAGCGGCCCTCGGCGCCATCCGCGCTGCAGTCGCGGAACGCTGACCGACGCTGTGCCAGCTCACGATCCGGCCTCGGGCAACGGGGAAGCAGGCGCGCCGTATCCGCACGGACCGAAGCTCGGCGTCGATGTCGGGCTCGTCCGGGTGGGGCTCGCCGGCAGCGACCGCGACGGTCTGCTGGCGACCCCGATCCGGACGATGAAGCGTGACCCGAAGCGGAACAGCGACGTCCGGATCCTGGTCCGGGAAGCCGTGGAACGGGGCGCCGTGCAGATCATCGTAGGGCTTCCGAAGCAGCTCAGCGGCCGCGAAGGGACCTCGGCCGAGATGGCGAGGACCTATGCCGGACTGGTGGCCCAGGAACTTTGTCGGCAGTCCCTGACGTTGTCAGTACGGCTGGTGGACGAGCGGCTGAGTACCGTCTCCGCCCACCGTTCTCTGCATGCGGCTGGTCTGAGCAGCCGCGAGCATCGTAAAGTGGTTGATCAGGTGGCTGCCGTCGAAATACTCCAGCACGCCATCGACATGCAACGTTCACGTGGACGGGACGTGGGGGATCCGGTTCCGTTGAGTGAGGCAGGGGTTGCTCAGGGCCCGCTGCTGACCCCTACAGAGGAGCCAGTCATCAAGGACAAGTCGTCGAGCAGGAAGGAATCCGGGTCGTGAACAACCACTCGCGCCATTCCACTGCCTCCCATGATCCGGAGGATACGCGTTCCATCGACGCGCACCACGACGACGACGGATACGACCATCCCAACGACGTCGAGGAATTCTTCGTCTCCCAGGACAGGCCGCCCCGGGGTCGCCGCCGCCCGCCGTCGAAGGCCAAGCAGCGCAGGCGCCTCCGACGCACCGTGGTGCTGCTCGTCGTCCTGTTGCTGTTCGCCGGGACGGTCTACGGAGCGGCCCTGATGCTGCGCGACTTCCTCGGGCTGAACGACGTCACGGACTATGCCGGGCCGGGAGGAGCCGAGACCGTCTTCGAGGTGACCGAGGGTGCCGGAGCGCTCGTCATCGGCAACGGGCTGGAGAGTGCGGACATCGTCGCCGACTCCGACACGTTCGTCGCAGCACTGGCCGCGATCGCCGAGGGGCGGGAGGTGCAGCCCGGTGAGTACGAGATGCGGCTGCAGATGTCCTCGGCCGCGGCCGCTGAAGCGCTGCTGGGCGCTGATCCGTCCCTCGTGTCCTACGCCGCCGTCGCCCGCGACCTCCGCCAGGGCGAGGTGTTCGACATCCTGAGCACGTCCACAGGGATACCGCGGGCGGAGTTCGACGCCCTCGCCGACGAGCCGACACAGTTCGGCCTCCCGGCACAGGCACTGTCCCTGGAGGGATACCTGCACCCGGGCGAATACCGCTTCGACATCGAGGCGACCGCTCCGGAGATCATCACCGAAATGGTGAAGGCGACCACCGATCGGCTCACCGAGGACGGCGTGACCGACCCGGCGGAGCAGTACCGGATCCTCACCATCGCGAGCATCGTCCAGGCCGAAGCGGGTGAGGGGGACTATGCGACGGTGGCCGGCGCCATCAACAACCGCCTGACTCCGGGCAACACCGAGACGAACGGCCTGCTGCAGTCCGACGCCACCGTCGCCTACGGCCTCGGCAAGCGGACCTACCAGCTGACTCCCGAGGAGAAGGCGGATACGTCCAACCCCTACAACACGTTCGCCAATCCCGGCCTGCCCGAGGGGCCGATCGGTTCCCCGAGCAACGAGGCCATCGACGCCACGGTGAATCCGGCGAGTGTGCCGTTCTACTTCTGGGTGACTGTCGACCTGGACACGAAGGAGACGAAGTTCTCGGAGACGTACGCCGAGCACCTCCGCTACGTCGCCGAGTACGACACCTGGTGCGCCGCCAACGCCGGTCGGTGCGAGTAGGTGCTCCCGCACCACCCCGCCTCGGAACGCAGGTTCCGCGCCGCGGTGATCGGCTCACCCATCGGGCATTCGAAGTCGCCACTGCTCCATGCGGCTGCGTACCGCCTGCTCGGTGTCGAGTGCGACTACACGGCCGTCGAGGTCGGGGAGTCCACGCTCGCGGGCTTCGTCGGTGAGGTGCGGCGGGATCCCCGGTGGCGGGGCCTGTCCGTCACCATGCCGCTGAAGGCCGCCGCGGCTCGCCTGGCCGATGACACGTCCGACCTCGCGCGCGTGCTCGGAGTGGTGAACACCCTCGTCATCGGCGGAGGTGGCGAGGCTCCAGTCCGCCTCATGGGGCACAACACCGACGTCGCCGGTGTGGCGAATGCCCTGGCGCGAGCCGGCGTGAGCCGGCCGGAACGCCCTGTGGTCCTTGGAGGCGGCGGGACGGCCGCCGCTGCGATCGCGGGCCTGGCCGAGCTCGGCGCATCCGCTGTGCGCGTGCTGGTCCGGCGTCCTGAAGCAGCTGCGGATCTGGTGCGGATCGGAGCGGCCTTGGATGTCGCGGTGGAAATCGGGGAGTGGGGGCACGCACCAGGGGCGGTCCGGGCCGCAGACGTCGTCGTGTCGACCCTCCCGCCCCGCGCCGCCGACGACCTGGCGGCAGACCTCGCCGGCGGCTCCCGATTCCGCACCGACGGAACCCTGCTCGACGTCGCCTATGATCCCTGGCCGAGCGCAGTCGCCGGCGCCTGGGAGGCCGCCGGCGGGACGATCGTGCCAGGCCTCGACATGCTCCTGCACCAGGCCGTGGAGCAGGTACGGCTCTTCTTCCCCGAGGTCGCGCAGGACCGCACGCCGGTGCTGGATGCGATGTGTGACGCCGTGGGCGTAGCCCGGCGCTGATGCCTCCCGTCCTGCATGGCAGTATGGACGTCATGTTGCGTTGGTTGACGGCAGGAGAATCGCACGGCCCCGCCGTGGTCGGGATCATCGAGGGAATGCCCGCGGGAGTGGGCATCACGAGTATCGACATCCAGGAGGCCCTCGCGCGCCGCCGGCTCGGATACGGGCGTGGCGCGCGGATGAAGTTCGAGCAGGACCAGGTCCGCATCATCGGCGGGGTCCGACACGGACTCACCCAGGGCGGCCCTGTCGCCATCGAGGTCGCGAACACGGAGTGGCCGAAGTGGGAGAAGATCATGTCCGCCGACCCGCTGGGGGAGGAGGACTCCGCCGAGCTCGCGGCATCTGCCCGCAACGCGCCGCTGACGAGGCCCCGCCCGGGCCATGCGGACTTCACCGGGATGCAGAAATACGGCTTCGAGGAGGCCCGTCCGGTGCTCGAACGGGCGAGCGCACGCGAGACGGCCACGCGGGTCGCCCTCGGAACGGTCGCCGCGAAGTTCCTGGAGGGACTCGGCATCCGGCTGGTCAGCCACACCGTCTCCATCGCGTCCGTCTCGGTCCCCGAAGACGCACCCCTACCCCGGCCGAGCGACGTCATCGCCCTCGATGCGGATCCGCTGCGCTGCTTCCACCGCGACACGTCGGACGCGATGGTCGCCGAGGTCGACGCCGCCCACAAGGAGGGCGAGACGCTCGGTGGCGTCGTCGAGGTCGTCGCCTACGGGCTGCCACCGGGACTGGGCAGCTACGTGCACTGGGACCGACGCCTCGATTCGCGCCTCGCCGCGGCGCTCATGGGTATCCAGGCCATCAAGGGCGTCGAGGTCGGTGACGGCTTCGAGACGGCCGCCCGGCGGGGGACCGCCGCACACGACGAGATCGTGCGGGACGCGGACGGCAAGATCGCCCGGGCCAGCAATCGTGCGGGTGGGATCGAGGGCGGTATGAGCATAGGTGACGTGCTCCGGGTCCGAGCGGCCATGAAACCCATCGCCACCGTCCCGCGCGCCCTGCGCACCGTGGATGTCAGCACGGGAGCCGCCGCCCGGGCGCACCACCAGCGCTCGGACGTGTGCGCTGTCCCGGCAGCCGGGGTCGTCGCCGAGGCGATGACTGCCCTGGTGCTCGCCGAAGCGGTCACCGAGAAGTTCGGGGGGGACTCGCTGGCGGAGACCGCGCGGAACCTGCGGAGCTATCTCGAGAACATCCCGGAGTTCCTCGGCTCCGCCGGAGCCTGATGGAGCAGAGGCGCCGGGTGGTCCTCACCGGTCCGATGGCGGTGGGTAAATCCGCGGTCGGTCGGCTGATCGCGCAGCGGATGGGAGTCCGCTTCATCGACTCGGACCGTTCGATCGTGGAGCGGCACGGCGCCATCAGCACCATCTTCGCCCGCCAGGGGGAGCAGGCCTTCCGGAGTCTGGAAGCGGACGTGGTGCGTGAGGCACTCGAGCTCGACGACGTCGTCCTCTCGCTCGGCGGGGGAGCGGTGCTCGACGCGGGCACCCGGTCGCTGCTCCGGACTGCGACGGTGGTGTTCCTGGACACCGATCTGGCGAGCGTCCGGCAGCGGATCAGCGGTGACACCGGCCGTCCGCTGCTGGCGGGACGGCCGGAGGACCGCTGGCAGGAGCTCTACGATCAGCGGCGACCGCTCTACGCCGCCCTGGCGTCCTTCGTCATCGACACCCGAGGACTCCCGGTACGGGCGGTGACCCAAGCGGTCCTGTCCGCGCTGGAGGCAGACGGGGGACCGACCGGGACCAGCGACGCGACACCAACGATCCACCTGAACCATGAAAGCGGGACGAACACCCATGTCGACTGACGCAGCGACGATCATCCCGGTCACCGGGGCCACCACGGAGAACACCTACGACGTCGTCGTCGGCCGAGGGCTCCTCGATCGGCTCCCGGCGATCCTGGGCGAGCGCGTCCGCAGGGTCCTCGTGATCCACCCCCGGGCGCTCAGGGCCACCGGAGACACGGTTCGCGACGAGCTGGCCGCAGCGGGCTTCACCGCCGTCACCGCGGAGATCCCCGACGCGGAGGAGGGCAAGCATATCCAGGTGGCTGCCTTCTGCTGGCAGGTGCTCGGACAGAACGACTTCACGCGCTCGGACGCGGTCGTGACGGTCGGCGGAGGAGCCGTCACGGACCTCGGGGGGTTCGTCGCCGCGACCTGGCTGCGCGGCGTCCGCGTCGTCCATCTGCCCACGAGCCTGCTCGCGATGGTGGACGCCGCCGTGGGCGGGAAGACGGGCATCAACACGGCGGAGGGCAAGAACCTCGTGGGCGCGTTCCATCCGCCCGCCGCAGTGCTCGTGGACCTCGACGCACTGGGAACGTTGCCGAAGAACGAACTGGTGACCGGACTGGCCGAGGTCGTCAAATGCGGCTTCATCGCGGATCCGGTGATCCTGGACCTCATCGAGCAGGACACCGCTGCGGCCACGGACGCGGCCTCGCCGGTCCTCCGCGACCTCGTCGAGCGAGCCATCCGCGTCAAGGCGGAGGTGGTGTCCGAAGACCTGCGCGAGTCGGGCCGGCGTGAGTATCTGAACTACGGGCACACGCTGGCACATGCCATCGAGCTCGCGGAGCGGTACTCCTGGCGCCACGGAGCAGCCGTCTCCGTCGGTCTCGTGTTCGCCGCCGAGCTCTCCCGCATGGTCGGACGCCTCAGCGACGCCGAGGCGGACCGCCACCGCAGCATCCTCGAAACCCTGGGACTGCCCGTCACCTACCGGCGTGACCGGTGGGCCGCGCTCCTGGACGGCATGCGCCGCGACAAGAAGTCCCGCGGGGATCTCCTCCGGTTCGTCGTGCTGGACGGGATCGGCCGGCCGGGCATGCTCGAGGTCCCCGACACCTCGCTCCTCTTCGCCGCCTACCAGGAGATCGCTTCCTGACGCTCGACCACCGACCCCATGCCCGGTCCGGCCGATGGGGCATCGCGCCGCAGAGGGTAGACTGGGCTCTGGACTTTTGGCGTGCTTCCGCGCGCCCGCTGAGCCTCGGCCGGCCCATCCATCCGCGAAACCGACGAAAGTGAATCTGTGGCGACCACGAACGACATCAAGAACGGCACTGTTCTGAAGCTCGAAGGCAATCTCTGGAACGTCCTCGAATTCCAGCATGTCAAGCCTGGCAAGGGTGGCGCCTTCGTCCGCACGAAGCTTCGCAACATCCTCTCGGGCAAGGTCGTCGACAAGACCTTCAACGCGGGCCTGAAGATCGAGACGGCCACCGTGGACCGCCGTGACTACCAGTACCTGTACAAGGACGGTGAGGACTTCGTCTTCATGGACACCACCGACTACGACCAGATCACGGTGCCCGGCAAGACGGTCGGCAACGCAGCGAACTTCATGCTGGAAAGTCAGATGGCCACGATCGCGATGCACGAAGGATCGCCGCTGTACGTGGAACTCCCGGCGTCCGTCACGCTGGAGATCACCTACACCGAGCCCGGACTGCAGGGCGACCGCTCCACCGGTGGCACCAAGCCGGCCACCGTGGAGACCGGTCACGAGATCCAGGTCCCCCTGTTCCTGGGGAACGGCACCAAGGTCAAGGTGGACACCCGGACCGGTGAGTACCTGGGACGCGTCAACGAGTGAGCGCACGCAGCAAGGCCCGGCGCCGGGCCCTGGACATCCTCTTCGAATCGACGCAGCGTGACATGCCGGCACTCGAGGTCATCCGCGCACGCCGCGAGAAGACGGACATGGTCATCGCGGACTACACCGTGGACGTCGTCGAGGGCGTCCTGGAACGCCAGGAGCAGATCGACGAGTTCCTGAGCACGTACTCGCAGGGCTGGACGCTGGACCGCATGCCGGCCGTGGACCTCATGATCCTGCGGATCGGCAGCTGGGAGCTCCTCTACAACGACGACGTCCCGGACGGGGTCGCGGTCAGCGAGGCCGTGGAGCTCGCCAAGATGCTCTCCACCGACGAGTCCCCGAAGTTCGTGAACGGGCTCCTCGGCAGGCTCCAGCAGCTCAAGCCGACCCTGCTCGCCTAGCTCCACGGGCTGCAGTGCTGTGGCGGGTGTCCGCGGACACCCCCCACAGCTGTCTCTCGGGGCCGGGGTCAGCGCGCGGAAGCCGGGCCGGGGTCAGCGCGCGGAAGCGAGCTGGAAGATCCTCGCACGGCGTCGGCCGGCTTCCTCCAGCAGGACCCGCTCCTCAGCCGGGTAGTCCGCGTCGCGGCGCCCGCCCAGCATCCGCTGCCGCGTGTAGGCGATGCGCGCTCCCGTGCGGATGAAGGCGCGCATGTCCTCCCGGGCACCCACGGATTGCGCCCAGGCCAGCGCCTGTGCCCGGCCCGGACGGGTGGCGAGCATGCGCACCTCCTCGGGGGTGAACCAGCCGGCACGGGCATAGTCGCCGAGGCGCGCCTCAGTCAGGCGTCGCTCGGAGCGGCGAAGGAGTACGACGGCGATCACGGCCGCGACGAACAGCGGTACCTGGACGACCACGTAGAACAGGAAGAAGTCGTGGAAGAGGACGAGGGTGCCACCGTTCCAGAGCATGTGACCCGCCATCGCAGGGAGGAGCCCGAGGACGAATGCGCCGAGGATCCGGGCATTGCCGCCTCCGCGACTGAGCGCGAGGCCGAGGACGAAGCCGAGCAGCGAGGTGAACATGACATGCGCGAAGGGTGAGAAGAGTCCCCGGAGGATGAAGACGCTCACCAGGGCGCCGGGAGTGCCCGATTCCGCGACCGCGGAGCCGAAGTAGAGGATGTTCTCGGTGAAGGCGAAGCCTGCGGCGACCGTTCCGGCGTACACGATGCCGTCGACGGGACCGTCGAAGTGGCTGCGCCGGGTGTAGACGAGGATGAGGACACCGAGGCCCTTGGCGAACTCCTCGACGAGCGGCGCCTGCAGGACCGGCCCGATCACCTCGGGCGAGGTGGTGGTCAGGGCCTCGCCCAGGAGCTCGACCACGTAGCTGCCGAGCAGGAGCGTGACCGCGACGGAGGCTCCCGCCCCCCAGAGGAACGCGAAGAGCAGCGCCCCGCGCGGTTCCGGGTCCCAGCGGTCGATCCAGCGCAGTCCCAGCAGGCAGATGCCCAGGGGTACGAGGGCGAGGATGCCGCAGAGCAGAAAGGCCGATGGTCCGAGGGAGATGGAGAGCAGCAGGAGGACGCCCGCGACGACGAGCGCAGCGACGAGGACGAGCAGGACGTTGAGCACCCCGCCGCGGCGTCGGACCGGCCGGTCCCATACCGGATGGAACGCCTGACCGCTGGTGCGGGTGGGCGTCGAGTGGTGGTGCTTCTCGGTGCTCGCACTCCACCAGCCTGCATGCGCCACGGACTGCTCGCGGCTCTCGGGCGACTGCGGGTGGCGTTGGGTGCCGTTCCACCGGGGGCCGTGCGGGGGCACGCCCTGGTTGTTCATAGCCATGCTGCAACCCTAGGTGCAACCGGCGCTGTGGTAGTTTTGAAGGCGCAACCAGCCTTTAAATTCCGTCCAGTGAGGCGGGGAAGGAGGAAGCGTGTTATGACCGTGCCTGCCTCAGAATCCGGCATCCACAAGCGCGTTGTTCTCGCAGAAGCAGACATAGACCGCGCACTCACGCGTATCGCCCACGAGATCCTCGAAGCGAACCGGGGTTCCCGTGACCTCGTCCTCCTCGGCATCCCGCGCAGGGGCTTCCCCCTGGCTCAGCGGCTCGCCCAGAAGATCGCCGCCGTCGATGCCACCGTCGACCCGGACCTCATCACCGGTCAGCTCGATGTGACCATGTACCGGGACGATCTCCGGCGCAATCCCACCCGCTCGCCCCTCGCGACGCAGCTTCCGCCGTCCGGCATCGACGACAAGGTCGTGGTCCTCGTGGACGACGTCCTCTACTCGGGCCGGACCATCCGCGCGGGACTCGATGCCCTCGCCGACCTCGGACGGCCGCGCATCGTCCGGTTGGCGGTCCTCGTGGACCGGGGCCACCGGGAACTGCCGATCCGCGCGGACCACGTGGGCAAGAACCTGCCGACGTCGTCACGTGAACGCGTTCGCGTGCATCTGGCCGAGATCGACCTCATCGGTGGATCCGCGGTCAACGAGGTCGTCATCGAGGATCGGGTGTGAAGCACCTCCTCAGCACGCAGGACCTGTCGGCCTCGAACGCGCTGCAGCTGCTCGACGTCGCCGAGGAGATGGCAGCCGTGGGCCGGCGTGAGATCAAGAAGCTCCCGGCCCTGCGCGGACGCACCGTGGTGAACCTGTTCTTCGAGGACTCGACGCGCACGAGGATCTCGTTCGAGGCGGCCGCCAAGCGGTTGTCCGCAGACGTCATCAACTTCGCCGCGAAGGGGTCGTCGGTCTCGAAGGGTGAGTCGCTGAAGGACACGGCGCAGACGCTCGAGGCGATGAGCGCGGACGCCGTCGTCATCCGGCATCCGGCGTCCGGCGCACCCGCACGGCTCGCGGCCTCGGGCTGGATCGACGCGGCCGTCGTGAATGCGGGAGACGGCACGCACGAGCATCCCACCCAGGCGCTGCTCGACGCCTTCACGCTCCGCCGGCACTGGGCGCGGCTCGGGGGCACTCCCTCCTCGGGCACCACCCTGGCCGGGATGAAGGTCCTGATCGTCGGGGACGTCCTGCACTCGCGGGTGGCCCGGTCGAACGTCTGGCTCCTGACCACCCTCGGTGCGGAGGTCCTGCTCGCGGGACCGCCCACGCTGCTCCCCGTCGGCGTCGGAGCCTGGCCCTGCACCGTCTTCTACAACCTCGACGATGCCCTCGCCCAGCGGCCCGACGCGGTCATGATGCTCCGACTGCAGGCCGAGCGCATGAACGCCGCCTTCTTCCCCTCCACGCGGGAGTACTCGCGGCGCTGGGGGTTCGACGACGGACGCCTCGCGCTGCTCGACACCATGGGCCTCGACGACACCGTGATCATGCACCCCGGACCCATGAACCGCGGGCTGGAGATCTCCTCCGCAGCAGCCGACTCTCCGCGGTCCACCGTCCTCGCGCAGGTGCGCA
The DNA here is from genome assembly GCA_030147325.1 of Arthrobacter sp. GTDB lineage: Bacteria > Actinomycetota > Actinomycetes > Actinomycetales > Micrococcaceae > Arthrobacter_D. The sequence continues at coordinate 11,815 of JASLAA010000118.1, forward strand.
ACGGTGTCTCGGTCCGGATGGCGGCGCTCTACCTGCTGCTGTCCGGCGACCAGCACCACGACGGACCGGTCGACGCTCCGTCCGAGTCCCCGACACCGAGCCCCACCATCCCGGAAGGCCCTGCACAGTGACCACCGACGCCAGCACGCCCACCGAGTACCTCATCCTGAACGCCGCGATCCTCGGCGGGGCTGCGGAGGATCTCCTGCTCCGGGACGGCATCATCGCCGCCGTCGGACCCTCCGCCGCGAGCGAGGCCAGGTCCGGCGTCGCAACCATCGACGCCGAGGGGTTGGTCGCGCTGCCCGGCATGGTGGATCTCCACACCCACCTCCGCGAGCCCGGCCGGGAGGATGCTGAGACCGTCGAGACCGGCTCGCGGGCAGCGGCACTGGGTGGTTTCACCGCGATCCATGCCATGGCCAACAGCTCGCCCGTCGCGGACACCGCAGGGGTCGTGGAGCAGGTGTACCGGCTCGGTCTCGCCTCGGGGTGGGTCGAGGTCCGTCCCGTCGGCGCCGTGACCGTCGGTCTCGGCGGTGAACGCCTCGCGGAGCTCGGCGCGATGGCCGAGTCGCGCGCGTCCGTCCGTGTCTTCTCCGATGACGGCATCTGCGTCCATGACCCCGTGCTGATGCGCCGTGCCCTCGAATACGTCAAGGCGTTCGACGGCGTGATCGCGCAGCACGCCCAGGAGCCGCGCCTGACGGAGGGCGCCCAGATGAACGAGGGCGATGTCTCGGCTGTCCTCGGCCTGACCGGCTGGCCGGCCGTGGCCGAGGAGAGCATCATCGCGCGCGACGTCCTGCTGGCCCAGCACGTGGGATCCCGACTGCACGTGTGCCACGTGTCCACCGCCGGGTCGGTCGAGATCATCCGCTGGGCCAAGGCGCGCGGTATCGACGTCACGGCCGAGGTCACACCGCACCACCTGCTGCTGACCGACGAACTGGTCCGCAGCTACGATCCCGTCTACAAGGTCAACCCGCCCCTGCGCACGTCGGAGGACGTCCGGGCGCTACGGGCAGCCCTCGCCGACGGGACGATCGACGTCGTCGGAACCGATCACGCACCGCACCCCAGCGAGCACAAGGAGTGCGAATGGGCCCAGGCCGCCATGGGCATGACGGGCCTCGAGACCGCCCTGTCCGTGGTCCAGCACACCATGGTCGAGACCGGGCTGCTCGACTGGGAGGGCTTCGCCCGCGTCACGGCGGTGACTCCGGCACGCATCGGCAGACTCGGGCACCAGGGCCGTCCCCTCGCGGCCGGTGAGCCGGCCAACCTCATCCTCGTCGATCCCGCCGCGCGCTGGACCGTCGATCCTGCCACGATGGCGACGAAGGGCCGCAACAGCCCCTTCCGCGGGCTCGAACTGCCCGGCAGCGTGCGGGCTACCTTCTACGGGGGACACCCCACCGTCCTCGAGGGACGCCTGGCCACCCCGCGCGGATCCGCCGCAGCGCCGACGGAGGTACCGGCATGGACTATCTAGGCTGGGTGGCCCTGACCGTAGCCATCATCCTCGTGATCGTGGCGCTGATGGCCCTGGGCTGGCGGAACCGACTCCGGCGGCAGTCCGACGTCCCCGCACCACCGGAGGCACCGGAGGACCCCGGACCCGTGCTCTTCGAGACCGAGGGGCAGTACGTCGCGACCACCACCGCGGGGGACTGGCTCGACCGCATCGCGGTGCACGGGCTGGGCCTGCGCGGCAACGCCGTGGCCGCCGTCCACGCCGGCGGTGTGCTGATCACCCGCACGGGCTCGCGCACCGTCTACATCCCCCGCGCCGACCTCGCGTCGGTGCACCTCGCCAGTGGCATGACGGGGAAGTTCGTCGAGAAGGAGGGCCTTGTCGTGATCACCTGGCGCCTCGGCGCGGAACGCGTGGACACCGGGTTCCGGACGCGCCACGCCGCCTCCAAGGCACAGCTCGTCGCCGCCGTCGCGGCACTCGTGCCGGCCGACGCACCCGACCGATCCACCCGACCGCTGAACCACAGAAATCCACCGACCCCCGAAGGCAGGGAACAGCAGTGAGCCTCGCTCCGACCACGGCACAGACCAACCGACAGGCACCCGCAGTGCTCGTGCTCGAGGACGGCAGGACCTTCCGCGGCCGTTCCTACGGCGCCGAGGGCACTGCACTCGGCGAGGCCGTCTTCGCCACCGGTATGACCGGCTACCAGGAGACCATCACGGATCCGTCCTATGCACGCCAGCTCGTCGTCCAGACGGCTCCGCACATCGGCAATACGGGCGTGAACGCGGACGACGCCGAGTCGCGGCGCATCTGGGTGGCCGGCTACATCATCCGCGATGCAGCCCGCCGGCCTTCGAACTGGCGCTCGGAGCAGAGCCTGGACGACCAGCTGCGCGAACAGGGCGTCGTCGGGATCGAAGGCGTCGACACGCGCGCCATCACGCGCCACCTGAGGGAGCGCGGCGCCATGCGGGCGGGGATCTTCTCGGGAGCCGAGGCGTCCCTCTCCACCGAGCAGCTGGTCGGGAAGGTCCTCGCGCAGCCGTCGATGACGGGTGCCCGCCTCGCCGAGGAGGTCAGCATCGACGAGGCGTACGTCGTCGAACCGGCGGACCACGGGTGGACGGGGCAGACCGTCGCCACGATCGCAGCACTGGACCTCGGGATCAAGGCCATGACTCCGAAGCATTTCGCCCAGCGCGGAGTGCGCACCGTGGTCCTGCCGGCCGAAGCCTCCTTCGACGACGTCGTGGCCGCCCGGCCCGACGGGGTCGAAGGAGGCTCCGGCCGGCAGGACCACGGTGCGCACGCCGCGCTGGGCGAAATGCTTCGGAGTCATGGCCTTGATCCCGAGGTCCAGCGCTGCGATCGTGGCGACGGTCTCTCCCGTCCACCCGTGGT
>JASLAA010000131.1 GCA_030147325.1 Arthrobacter sp.
CAGTGCCGGACACACGGGCCCCGTCCGGCACGCCCGCGACACCGGACGTCACGGAGACGCGAGCAACGCCCGCCGCACCGGAGGCGGCAGCGCAGGCCGCGGCGCGCCAGACGCCTGCACCTGTTCCTGCGCCGACACCTGCGGAACGACCTGCGCCGCCTGCGCGACAGCGCACGGCTCCAGCTCCGGTTCCGGCTCCGGCTCCGGACCGACCTGCTGCAGGCCGACCTGCTGCTTCAGGCCGACCTCCCGCTTCGGCGCGGAAAACCGGTCCGACGGCACAGCAGGCGGAACCCGAGGCCGTCAGCGCCTGGGATCCCGCCATGTCCGACGACTCCTGGGCGCTCGTCGAGCCTCCTGAGGAGGCCTTCGACCCGGGGCCCGGCTGGGACTCCGTGCCCGAGGACCCCTCTGCCCCCACCACCCCAGCCAGGGAGGCCGGAGCGAAGCGGACGGACCGCGCACCGACGCCTCCCGCCGGATCGTCTCCGACTCCGCCACGCTCGAGCGACGGGCCTGCACGGCCGACCTCCCGGAACACAGCCGGACCACCGGCTCCACGGGACACCAGCAGGTCGTCCAGCACTGGCGGCGCGACGAGCCCCGCCACCGCGCGCCCCACTCCGGCCCCAGCGGCACAGCCCGACCGGCCGGCAGCGGAAGCACCCCCCGCCCTGCAGCCGTCCCGCTCGATCGTCTGGAGCCCACCCGAGGATTCGACACCTCCAGCGGAGCAGGCCACCCGCTCGGCGACCTCCGGGAGTGCGATCGGGTCCGGCGGATGGAAAGGACCGGCGGCCACGGGTTCCCCCGCGCCACCGGTCCAGGACCAGGCCGCACCGGACGCGGAGCGACAGCCGTCGGCGGAGCACGTGCGGCAGAAACCCGCCAGCCGTTACCAGCAGTTGCTCGACGAGGCCGAACGGAAGCGCGCCGAGGAGGCGGCTTCCGCTCGGGGCGCGGTCGACCTGCGCTTCGTCGAGGACGTGCCCAGCGCGGACGACGAGACGATCGAGGAATCCGGGCTGGTGGGCCGCACGGCCATCGAGCGGATCCTCAACGGGCGCCTCGTCGACGAGCGCAGCCTCGACGGCAGGTAGGAATGCCTGCTGTGGTCTCGGCCATCGCTGCGGCGTGCACCCCAGCCGTCCACGGTGCTCTCCGGAGGGGTGTCCAGCCACGCTGATGGCGTAACTGGCGCTCGAGCGACTCCCCGGGCGGCGGAGGGCGGACAATGGAACGGGACCCCGCGCTCGCCATGGCGAGTGCGGGCAGAGCACGTCAGCAGCCCGAACGGCCGCATTCCACCAACCCGCAGAGAAGGACACACCGTGTACGAAGGCGCAGTGCAGGAGCTGATCGACGAGCTCGGACGCCTGCCCGGAGTAGGGCCGAAGTCGGCCCAGCGGCTGGCGTTCCACATCCTCGAGGCTGACGCCGAGGACATGGGCCGGCTCGTCACCGCGATCACCACGGTCAAGGAGCGCGTGAAGTTCTGCATCGTCTGCGGCAACGTGGCCGAGCAGGAGAAGTGCGCGATCTGCCGCGACCCCCGCCGGGATCCGAGCATGATCTGCGTCGTCGAGGAGTCCAAGGACGTGATCGCCGTCGAACGCACGCGTTCCTTCCGCGGCAGGTACCACGTGCTGGGTGGCGCCATCAACCCGATCGCCGGCATCGGCCCCGACCAGCTACGCATCCGCGAACTGCTCGCGCGGCTGTCGGACGAGCAGGTCCAGGAGATCATCATCGCCACCGACCCGAATCTCGAGGGGGAGGCCACGGCGACCTACCTGGTGCGCATGCTCAGGACCATCGGCATCCCCGTCACACGGCTCGCGTCCGGCCTGCCGGTGGGCGGAGATCTCGAGTACGCCGACGAGGTCACGCTGGGCCGGGCCTTCGAGGGCCGCCGCGTCATGTCCTGATACAGGACGTGGGTCAGGCGATCCGTGTGCCCTGGGCGAGCCGCTTCGCGGGCATGGTGAGCCGGCGCCGGGCCAGCAGCAACAGGCCGGCAGCGAGCGCTGCCTGGACCCCGAGGCCGAGCGGCCAGATCGGTGTCCCCTGCGGCAACGGACCGGCTGCCTGCCGGGACTCCTCGCAGGTCTGCTCCACGTCAGGACCGGCCTGCGCCGCGCGCACGCCCTGGCTGATGGTCTCCATGACGCCGGGTGAATAGTACGTGGAGCCGTCGGTCGAATACTGCAGCGGCTCCCCGGCCCCCGGGCGGTCCGGCACCTCCTCGGTGGTGTACGGGACCGCGTCGGCCACGACGACGAAGGGGTTGGCCGCGAGGATCCAGGTGATGTACTCGGTGTGCGGGACCTCCGCGCGATAGGTCTGCGTGACGCACTCCATCTCCGCGTCCGGTGCGGGGACACCGGTGCTGTCGAGGCTGCTCTCCGGATAGGTGTAGTACGACGACGTCATGGTGCGTTCCTCCATCACCAGCAGGGTGCTCAGGCCGAACACGATCAGTGTCCCGACGGTCAGCAGCGCCACGAGCATGTACGTGCTCACGATGGAGAAGAGCGGCCGGGTGGCGAGCGCGGAGACGCCCACCCCGATGGCGCAGACGACGCCGAGTTCGACGGCGAGCATCAGCAGTGAGACGACGGCCTCCGGTGCGTCGACCCCGCCCATGGCGAGTGCCCAGAAGATGAAGGGGCAACTGAGGACCAGGAACGCGAGCGACCCCACCCACGAGGCCAACCACTTGCCCATGAGCAGTTGCCCTGGAGTCAGCAGCGTCACCTGGAGGATCGCCAGGGTGCCGCCGGCACGGTCCCCGTTGATCGCGTTCGCCGACAGACCGGGTGAGACCAGGAGTCCGAAGAGCAGCACGAACCCCACGATGAGGTCGAACAGGATGCCGCCCTCGTTGTCGGTCGTCCCGAGGACCGCCGTGGCGAGCACGAAGATGAAGCCGATGACCACGAACCAGATGCCGAGCATCCAGTACCAGCCCTTGCCGCGCAGTCGCTGCTTCGTCTCCAGGGCGAAGACCGTCCGGACGGCTGCGAGGAACGGCAGTCGGGTGGCGCCCCCGACCGGGTGCGGCATCGAGGGTTCGGTCATGGTGCTCATAGTCTGTCCGTATCCAGGCTCATATAGGTTTCCTCGAGGGCTCCGCCGGCGGGTGCGAAGGCAGTGATGACGATGCCGCCCATGACCAGGGTGCGCAGCAGCCAGGACGCCTCGGCGGTACTGCCGAGCTGGACGAGGAATTCCTCCCGCCGTGAATCCCCGCGCACCTCGAAGCGGACTCCGTGGCGTCGGAGGGCCTCGGCGAGGTCGGACATGGGTTCCGCCTGCACGTAGTAGCGGCGGGTCTGGCTGCCCGCCTCGTCGAGCGTCTGACGCTTGACCGACTGCCCGCGGCTCACGAACACCGCCCGGTCGGCGATCTCGTCGAGCTCGGACAGCACGTGGCTGGAGACGACGACGGTCTTGCCGCCGGCGGCGAGGGACCGCAGGAGCGACCTGAGTTCCACCCGTGAACCGGGGTCGAGCCCTGACGCAGGCTCGTCCAGCAACAGGACCTGCGGATCATGGATCAGCGCCCTGGCGAGGCTGAGCCGCTGCTGCTGCCCCCTGGACAGCACGCGGGCCGGTTGCCGGCCGAACTCCGTGAGATTGACCGTGACGAGCAGCTCGTCGGCCCGGCGGGAGCAGTCCGCTCCGCTCATGCCGTAGAGGGCTCCGAGCATCTTCAGCACCTCGAGGGCTGTGAGTGACTCCCACACTCCGAGGGTGTCGGGCATCCAGCCGACCCTGCTCCTCACCTCGCCCGGGTGTGTGGCGGGGTCGAATCCGGCGATGCGGACCGTTCCGGCGTCAGGGGCCAGGAGGCTCGCCATGATCAGCATCAGCGTCGTCTTGCCGGAGCCGTTGGGACCGATCAGTGCGGTCACCTCTCCGGGCGGAGCCTCGAAATCGATGTCGCGGATCGCCTGCACCGAGCCGAAACTCCGAGCAACCCCTTCGACAACGATTCCCCCAAATTCGTCGGTCATGGTATGAGGCTATGCGACGACGCCCTGTCCGCGCTGCAGGAGGGCTCCGACACCTCAGCGCTCCGGCGGTCTCATTGTGACCGGCACTTTGGGCCGGTAATCGGCTCGCCGCTACACTTGCACCGACGTCGGATCCCTGTCCGCGTAGCAGAGGCGCCGGTGCTGCCGCCCCGCGAGACATTGCCAGAACGGCGGGCCGGCGGCCGGCCACCTTCACGAGTGAGCGAGTGCATGAGCCTCATAGTCCAGAAATTCGGCGGGTCGTCGGTCGCCGACGCCGAGGGCGTCAAGCGTGTGGCGCGTCGCGTCGTCGAGACGCAGGCAGCGGGGAACCAGGTGGTGGTGGTCGTCTCCGCGATGGGCGACAGCACCGACGAGCTCCTGGACCTCGCCGCCCAGGTGGGACCGGCGTCGACGAACGCCCGTGAGATGGACATGCTGCTCAGCGCGGGCGAGCGCATCTCGATGGCTCTGCTCGCCATGGCCATCCATGGTGTCGGTGCCTCGGCGCAGTCCTTCACCGGCAGCCAGGCGGGCATGATCACCGACGCCATCCACGGCAAGGCGCGCATCATCGACGTCTCGCCCCACCGCATCCGGACCGCCATCGAGAAGGGCGACATCGCGATCGTCGCCGGATTCCAGGGCATGAGCCGCGAGAGCAACGACATCACGACCCTCGGGCGCGGTGGCTCCGACACCACGGCCGTCGCCCTCGCAGCAGCGCTCGACGCCGACGTGTGCGAGATCTACACCGATGTCGACGGCGTGTACACGGCCGACCCGCGCGTCGTCCCTTCCGCGCAGAAGATCGACACCATCTCGAGCGAGGAGATGCTCGAGATGGCAGCCTCCGGCGCCAAGATCCTGCACCTGCGCTGCGTGGAGTACGCCCGCCGCTTCGGCGTCCCCCTGCACGTGCGGTCCTCGTTCAGTCACAACGAGGGCACCTGGGTCCTGCCCAGCCCCGATGACCAGATCAAGATTCAAGAGGGAGAACCCTTGGAACAGCCCATCATCTCCGGTGTCGCCCACGACCGCTCGGAAGCGAAGGTCACCGTCGTCGGTGTGCCCGACATCCCCGGCAAGGCAGCGGAGATCTTCGGCATCGTCGCCGGAGCGAACACCAATATCGACATGATCGTGCAGAACGTGTCGACGCACGGCTCGGGCCGCACCGACATCTCCTTCACCCTGCCGATCGTCGACGGCGCCGCTGCCCTCGCGGCGCTCGGTGAAGCCCAGCACCGCGTGGGCTTCGAATCCGTCGAGTACAACGAGAAGATCGGCAAGCTCTCCCTGATCGGTGCCGGCATGCGCTCCAACCCCGGCGTCTCCTACCGCTTCTTCCGCGCGCTGTCCGACGCCGGGGTGAACATCGACATGATCTCGACGTCGGAGATCCGGATCTCCGTGGTCACGGGAGCGGACCTGCTCGATGCAGCCGTCCGTGCCGTGCACGCCGCCTTCGACCTGGACGGCGAGAGCACCGCGACGGTCTACGCCGGCACGGGCCGCTAGGCACGCTGCCGAGGGCCCGCGTCCGCTGCCCGCGACAAGGCGGGGTACCGACCCGGGCGGAGACACGAGAAGGCCGGT
>JASLAA010000151.1 GCA_030147325.1 Arthrobacter sp.
AGGCGGCGGCGGCGCTCCCCGGCGCGCCGCTCCTCGTCCCGACACCGGGGCACACGAAGGGCCACTGCGCCCTGCACTTCCCGGACCGCGACGCCGTCGTCAGCGGTGACGACCTGGGGACCCGGACGGCCCGTGTACGGATCGAGGGTGACAAGGGCGTCACCGCTGACGACGGCGTCGCGGTCCGGGAAGTGCAGGGCGCAGTGGCCCTTCGTGTGCCCCGGTGTCGGGACGAGGAGCGGTGCGCCGGGGAGCGCCGCCGCCGCCTCGGGCGTGAGGGGCAGGGTCTCCCGGACCCCCTTGACCATGAGGGCGCCGGCAGCCGTCATCCTGGCCAGTCCGGGGACGGCCCGGGGGTAGCGCAGCGGGTAGAGGAAGGGGGAGCGCTCCCGCTGATAGCTGTAGGGGTGGGCGGCGATGGAGGCGTCCTCCGGATGGCAGTACACGGGGATGCCGTGGCGCGCCCGCAGGTACTCGGCCGTGCCCACGTGGTCGAAGTGCCCGTGGGTCAGGACGATCGCCCGGATGTCCCCGAGCGATCGTCCGATGCGGGACAGCCCGTCGAGGAGGAGCGCCTTGGAGCGGGGAAGCCCCGTGTCGACCAGCAGCACGCCGTCGTCGTCGTCCACCAGGTACATGTTGGTCCTCGCGTGCTCGAGGAGATGGATCCCCGTCGCGATGTCCGTCCTGATCATGACTCTCCTTCGCTCGTCGCCTCCTCCCGACCCTAGGGAGGGCGGGCTGGGGCGACAAGGGCAGGAGCAGGTCCGCGAAGGTGTTCCATTATCGGGTGGGCACCGCTAGGTCGACGAACGCGGGTGACGCGGCCGAAGGGGACCAGCGAGCGGCCAGGGCACGCCGACTTCCGGTGGAGGGCGATCGGTCCGGCGGTCGGAAGCCTGCTACAGCAGGGTCCGCTGTTCGCCGTCCGGCGCGTCGTCCCCCTGCAAGGGCTCGATGAGGTCTGGGCCGTTGTTCCGGACCGAGCCCACGCGGGTCCCGACGATGCGCGGTACGAGGTGGGGGTCCGGGATCGCGTCGAGCAGCTCCTGCACGGCGGGCCGGGAATCGGTGCGGGGGTCCAGCCAGTCGCCCCGCAACTCGGGAGGGACGATCACCGGGGTCCGGTCGTGGATCTCCCCGAGGGCATCACTGGCCGGGCGGGTGATGATCGTGCAACTCACCACCCACTCACCCGCCGGGCGCTCCGACGATGCCGTGGCCGGGTCGCGCCAGAACTCGTACAGCCCGGCGAAGCCGAGGTGGGATCCGCTCGTCCCGTGCAGGTAGACCGGAGTCTTCGAGCCGTCCTGGTTCTTCCTCCACTCGTAGTACCCGTCCGCGGGGACGATACCCCTGCGCTTGAGCGCAGCGGTGCGGAAGGAAGGCTTCTCCAGCACCGTCTCGCTCCGGGCGTTGATCATCCGGGCACCGGCCGCGGCCGACGACGACCACGAGGGGATGAGCCCCCACCGGGCGGGCTCGAGACGGCGGACGAGCTCCCCGGTGTCCGGGTCCAGCCGCTCCACCACGAGCTGCACGGTGTCCGTCGGAGCGACGTTCCAGGACGGACTGATCTCGTCCTCCACCGACTCGTGGACGTCGAAGGCGTCGATGAGGTCGGCCTTGTTCCCGGCGATGACGAACCGACCGCACATGGGTTCTGGCTCCCTGCATTCGTTCGAGGAGCCCGGTATCGCCCCGCCGGCGGCGAAGCGATACCGGACGGAGCGGACTACTTCTTCTTGCGATCCAGGATGAGGGACAGGGCGATACCCACCATCCAGATGTCCTTCGCGACCGAGGTGCCGTCCTGGGTGGGACGCACGCCGTCCTCCTGCGTCAGTTCGGGGGTGCGGAAGTACATGGTCATCATGCCCGCGGAGAAGGCGAGCAGCCCCAGACCCGCCAGGCGGCTCGAGACGAACGGTGCGAGCAGCGCCGAACCGACGGCGATCTCGGAGGCTGCGAGGACCTTGCCGAACTGCTGTGCGTCGAGCTGCTTGACCTGGGGGAAGGCGTTGGCGGCCATGGACTGCAGGAAGCCTGCGGTTCCCTCGTCGAGGCCGGTCTTGCCGAGCCCGGAATTGAGGATGAAGGCACCCGTGGTGAGTCGGAGGGGCATGTGGCTGGGGCGGAATCCCATGGTGGAGCCTTTCGCTGCGCGGATAGTGGTTCGCTTCCGAAGCCTACGGCGGGCAGTGACGGCCCGCCAGTCCCGCCGCCCGCGATCGGTGATCCTCGACAGCCCGGAACCCGCCGGTGTTTGCGCAGTGTTCGTCGACCTGCCGTGGGAAGTTCACGCCGATCCCCGACCCGTCTGCTGGAATAAGGGGGAGCGAGTCTGACCATCAGCTAACGGAGAAGGTTTCATGGTCCCCCGGACAGCAGAACACCCCCGGCCCCAGCACTTCATCCTGCACATGAGCGACACGCATCTGCTCGGCGGGGACGGCCCGCTGTACGGGGCCGTGGACAGCGAGCAGAGGCTGCGGGAGGTGTTCGAAGACCTCGAAGCCTCCGGCGTGCGTCCTCAGGCCATCGTGTTCACGGGCGATCTCGCCGACAAGGGTGAGCCGGGCGCCTACGCGAAACTGCGGGCCATCGTCGATCCTGCAGCGTCCCGGCTCGGCGCCCGGGTCATCTGGGCCATGGGCAACCATGACGACCGGGCGGCGTTCCGGGCGGGACTCCTCGACGGACAGGCCGCCGTTCCTTCCGATGCGCCGGTGGACGCCGTGCACTTCGTCGACGGGCTGCGCATCATCACGATGGACTCGACCGTTCCCGGTCACCACCACGGCGAGTTCACCGCCGGGCAACTCCGCTGGCTGGCGGGTGAACTCGAGGTGCCCGCGCCGCACGGCACCATCCTCGCCCTGCACCACCCTCCCGTTCCGAGCGTGCAGGATCTCGCGGTGCTGGTGGAGCTACGCGACCAGCGCTCGCTCGCCGACGTCGTCCGCGGTTCGGACGTCCGCACCATCCTCGCCGGCCACCTGCACTACTCGACCACGGCGATGTTCGCCGGAGTGCCGGTCTCCGTCGCGAGTGCCACCTGCTACACGCAGGACCTCCTGTACGACGGCGGAGGGACCCGCGGACGTGACGGTGCGCAGTCCTACAACCTGGTGCACGTCTACGAGGAGACGATCGTGCACTCGGTCGTCCCCGCCGGGCGGCACGCGTCGGTCGGCGAGGTGGTGCCTCGGGAGGAGACCCGGCGCAGGCTCGAGGCTCACGGCGTGACGATCGGCGACGGCATCCGGGCCCGCCAGCTCGCCTCGGCCTGAGCCCGGCCCCTCACACCCGCAGCGAGGCCGGCAGTTCCACGCTGAAGAGGGCCCGGGGGTCCTGCAGCAGTGCGGGCGGATCGACGTCGGAACGCCTGAGCCACCCCTGGAGCTGCGCCGGGCGCAGCAGTCCGTCCTCGTGCATGAGGACCCGCCCGACGCGCCCTGTCCGGAAGTGCTCGCCCTCGGGATCCGCTATCGCCACGGCGTCGCCGTCCTCCACGAACTCCTCGAAGGACCGGAGTTGCCGCTCCCACTTCGGCGCGGCGCGCCCGCTCGGGGGCTCGGGGGGCATGAGCAGTGTCGTCTCACCCTCGGGCGGCTGGGATGCGGCCCGCCACACCCAGAGCCGTGGACCGTCGGGCTCGGAGGGAACGAGCTCCTGCTCGGGCTCCGGCCAATAGTAGGGCAGGTCCTCGGGGACCCCGGGGAACCTGCTGCGATAGATCTCCGGTGCCTTCTGTATCAGGTTCGACTGGTGGCTCACGTGGAGTGCGGGGTCACCGAGCCACGGCGGCATCGGCACGTCCGGGTCGTCGAGCACCTGCGGAGCGAATTCGAGGATCTGCCGATGCGTCGAGTCGGCATGCCCCCGGGACACCCACTCGGCGACCATCGCCAGCCCGTACAGCGTGAGGGCGGGCACGTGGCCCATCCACATCCGGATGGCGGGGTGCCGACGCCAGCCGTAATCGGGGATCACGAGCGCCCGCAGGGCCTGGAGGGTCTCCACGCGTTGCTTCCCCAGCCTCGCCTGATCGAGGACCGCGGCGCTCGCCGCGAAGTCCGGATACGGCAGGAAGGTCTGCATGGCGCCAGTCTCGCATGCGGCTCCGACCTGCCGCCCGGCGGGTCAGCTCTCCCAGGGAGCCTTGACCGGGAAGTACTTCTCGAGGAACTCGGTCACGGCGTGGGTCCGTTCCTCGGCCGACACCTCAGGGAAGCTGCCGTCGTTGAGGCAGAAGAAGTCCTGGTTCCGCTTGTCGAGCATCTTGTTCAGGCTCTTCAGGCCCGAGCGCATGGTGGTGTCCACGTATCCCACCTTCGCGACCTCCTGGCTGACTGCCCGGCCGGTGAGCAGCGCGTAGTAGTGGTACAGCGAGTTGGTGACCGAGATGTTGTCCTTGGCGCGGAAACGCGAGGCCGCCGTCGCCTCGAACTCGGCGGCGAACTCCTTCTCCATCTCCAGCAGGATGCTCTTCCTCAGGGGCGCGGCGACATGTTCCAGGTGCCGCGTCGTGATGCGGCCGAAGCGCTCGTGCAGCAGCCGGCGGTTCACCCGGGCGGCGTTCTCGAAGCCGCTGCGCTCGGCGTCGTTCTCGCCGAGCCCGATGCGCGTGTCCGCCTCGATGAACTTCGTGACCCCGCCCGGGGAGAAGAACATGTCGGGGGCAACGGGGCGGCCGAAGAACATGTCGTCGTTCGAGTAGAGGAAGTACTCGGACAGTCCGGGGATGTGCTGCAACTGCGCCTCGACGGCCTGCGAGTTGTGGGTCGGCAGGACCGACGGATCCTTGAAGTGCTCCTCGGAGCGCACGAGCGTCACCGACGGATGCTCCGCGAGCCATGCAGGCCGCTCGGAATCGGTGGCGATGAAGATGCGCCGGACCCAGGGGGCGAACATGTAGACCGACCGCAGGGCGTACTTCAGTTCGTCGATCTGACGGAACCGGGCCTCGTGGTCGTCCCCCTCGCCCACGACGACGCCCTCCATGCGCGACGCGCGGGCGGCCTGGTACTCGGGGCTGCTGCCGTCGACCCAGGAGAACACGATGTCGATGTCGAAGTCGATGTCCGTGGCGTGGTCGGCGAACATGTTGTCGATCGTGGGCCAGGAGAGACCGTGGCGCACCACCTCCCCGCGCACCACCTCGGCCGCGGGCAGGGTCCGCCTGGTGAGGGAGTTCTCCACGGGCAGTTCGATGGCCGAGTCGCCGAGCGCCCAGAGCTCGATCTGCACACCGGCGGACGGCCCGTAGGCCAGGCCACCGAGGGGCTCGATACGCGGGCGGAACAGGCGGAAGATGCGCGCTTTGCCGCTCTTGGACAGCTCCCCGTCACTGACCAGCAGGGTGGTCCTGCGCTTGGTGTCCACGGTGCGGGAGTAGAAGGGCTCGTCCCGGCAGGCCTCGACGAGGGCGGCACGGAGCCGCTCCCTGTCGTCGACGTCGACCGCGATGACCGGGCGCTGATCGTTGCCGCGGACCAACAGGAATTCGATGCCGGCCTCGTCGAGGGCGGCCCGGATGAACAGCAGGTCCTCGACCATGGCCTGGTGTGGGGTCCGGTCCTGGTTGATGAGCGTGAAGCGCCGCTTGACGGTGGTGATGTCGGAGCGTCCGTGGAAACGGGCTACCGCCGCGCGAGACGCCGACTCGAGGATCTCGGCTTCATTCTCCGGTTCAGGTGCACCGAAATAAACGTCGTGTTGGGCAGCCGTGTCTGTAATCGGAACCTCCGGGAAATGTTGGTGGGCTTGTTCCCCATGATAGGGCCTGATGCGCGCCACGGATGCAAGCGGGCACCATACCCCTTCCCCGGGGTACAGTCCAGTATCCCGACCGGCGGGGTCAGGGTTGCTGTGGTGCGCGCCGCACGCGGTCGGCTATCGCAGCCCGCCGCAGCTGCACCGCGACGGCTTTCTCGTAGTATCCGACGAGCTGCTCGCAGAGGACGGGCCAGGTGCGTCCCTGGACCGCGGCGTGTGCGGCCCGCCCGAATGCCCGGCGCTTGGCGTCGTCACCGATCAGGTCCTCGACGGCGGCACGGAGGCCCTGCAGGTCACCCGGACGGTAGAGCCAACCCGTCCGCGACGGATCCACGAGGTCCAGCGGGCCACCGCGTCCCACCGCGACGACGGGCACCCCTGAGGACATGGCCTCCTGGATGGTCTGGCAGAAGGTCTCCGACTCACCGGGATGGACGAAGAGGTCCAGTGTCGCGACCATGCGAGCGAGGTCCAGGCCCCCCTGGAATCCGGTGAAGTGCGCCCGGGGCAGGCGAGCGCGCAGGGACTCCTTCTGCGGTCCCGATCCGATGATCACCAGGCGGGTCCCCGGCAGGGCGTCGAGTACGGCGAGGTCCTCCACCTGCTTCTCGGCGGCGAGCCGGCCGACGTATCCGATCAGGCGCTCGTGCGGCTCGGCGATGGTCGACCGCCAGGCGGCGTCGTACCGGCTGGGGGAGAAGCGTTCCGTGTCCACTCCGCGCCGCCACAGGTTGAGGCGCTGCACCCCGTGGTTGCGCAGCTGGTCCAGTGCGAAGGACGACGGGACGAGCGTGAGCGTCGAGGCGTCGTGGATGTTCTCGACGCGCTGCCACAGCAGTGATTCCAGCCAGGGGAAGCCGTAGCGGGCCGCGTAGGCGGGCACCTCCGTCTGGTAGACGGACACGCTCGGGATGCCGAGTTGCTCGCACGCCTGGACGGCGCGCCACCCCAGCACGAAGGGGGAGGCGATGTGGACGACGTCGGGGCCGAAGTCCACGAGGATCCGGCGCACGCGGGCGACGGTACCGGCAGCGAGCCGGACATTCGCGTAACCGGACAGGGGAACGGAGGGGAGGCAATGGACCGGGTAACCCTCCACCGTGGCCGGTGCCTCGTCGTCGAGCCAGGACGACGACGGCGCGATCACCAGGACGTCGTCACCGCGGCTGCGCAGGTGGGCGAGCACCTTGAGCAGCGAATGGGTGACCCCGTTCATGTGGGGCAGGAATGATTCTGCGACAACGGCGATCCTCACGCATCGAGCGTCGCAAGCGAAGGAGGAGGACCGGTCACCGGGGGGTGGAGATCGGGTGAACGTCCGGCGACATCCGTTCGTGCCTCGTTCCTCCCGGGCTACTCCTTCTCCCTGGTCCTCGTCGGATGGTCCTGGTGCGAGCCGTGGGTGAGCTGGCGGGTGAGGGTGTCGATCTGCAGGCTCACGCTTTTCAGCTGGTCCTGCATCGCGGAATCGGACGCCGACGATCTCTTGTCCTCCGCTTCCCGCGCGTCCGCCACGTTCTCGACCAGCCAGGACGCGAACGCCGCGGTCACGGCGCTGAGCACACCGATACCGCCGATCATCAGTCCGGCCGCCACCAGCCGTCCGGTGCCGGTGACGGGGTAGTAGTCGCCGTACCCCACGGAGGTGACGGTCGTCAGCGCCCACCACAGGGCGTCAGGGAGCGTGAGGATGGTCGCTCCGGGTGCATCCTGCTCGACGTCGAGCACCGCGAGCGCTCCGGCGTAACCGAGTACCGTCATCGCCGCGACGACGTAGAGGACGATGTGCCCGCGCAAGGCGTCGCCGCCGGATCTGTTGAGGATGCGCAGGAGCGGGATGAGCCGCAGCAGCCGCAGGGGTCGCAGCATGGGCAGGAGCAGGATGACGAGTTCATGCAGGTGCCGGAGGAACCATCGTCCGCGCGCCGGTGCGAGGATGAGGGACGCCAGGTAGTCGACCAGGAACAGGGCCCAGACTCCCCAGATGATGCCCTCGAGGATCCGCGCGGGAGCAGGACCAGGGTCAGCGGTGACCTGGACCGAGTACGCGCCGAGGTAGACCAGCGCGGCCACGATCAGCGGGATCTCCGAGCGCCGTCGCCACGCGGCCTGCCGCGATGCGCGGTTCCGATCAGTCTCCACGGTTGCTCACGCGTTGCCACGACTCCTCATCTGGGATGCTCCTCGCCAGGACGCCGGCTTCAAGCCCGCGGCCGGAGTCCCCAGCCTACGTAGGAGCGCGGCAGCCCGCAGCCCGTCTTCGCCTTCGGTGGTCGCAGTCGGGCTCCGCCGTCAGTATGCGCGGTAGAGCTCCCCGACCGGCACGTCGTCGAGGAGCCGGTTGGCCGGCCCCGGCAGGGGGCAGGCCCAGGCTTCGTCGTAGGCGCAGGACGGGTTGTAGGAGAAGTTGAGGTCGACGACGAGGCTGCCCGGTGTGCGCCCCTCACCGAGATGTGCCCCTTTCACCGTGTCCAGCACGTACCGGCCGCCTCCGTAGGTGCCGCCGGTCCTGCCCGCCGTGCCGTCGCGCAGCGGCAGGAAGAGGCCCCCGCCGTAGCTGGCGAGTTTCCACAGGGCAAGGGTCCCGAGGCCCGGGAGCAGGAGCGTACCGAGCCGGTGGAACGGCACGACGCCGTCCGTGCCGGTCGCGACCTCCATCACCTCGCCTGCGCCGTCGTCGTCGAGGAGGGCCTCGAAACGGAACGCCGGATCGTACGGTGCCACCAGCAACCCGTCGAACCCTGCCCTGGCAGCGGGGTGCAGGGCCGATGCCGGGTGCTCGCGGAACAGCTCGTTGCGTCCCTGCTGCCACAGGGCATGCGCGTCCTCCGGGGAGTCCGTCGCGGCGCATGTCCTGACGTCCTCGTAGAGGCCGAAGACGCGCCGGCGCCAGTCTGCCGTGGCCAGTGCGTCGGTGAGGGCCGTCATGGTCTCAGGCTACGCCGTCCCGTGCGCTCCGGGTCCGGACACATCGTTGCCCGGGCGTACTGTAGCGGGGTGACTCTCGGCATCTTCTGCATCGTCCTGGTCTCCGTCCTCGTGGGTGCCATCGCGCAGCGCATCGCGGGCCTGGGCTTCGCGCTGCTGATCGCGCCCTTCCTGGTGATCATCCTCGGTCCGCACGCCGGTGTGCTCCTGGTCAACATCTGCGGGGTGGTCTCCTCGGCGATCATCGTGGGCAGGGTCTGGAAGGACATCGACTGGAGCATGTTCAGATGGCTCGTGGTGCCGTCCCTCTTCGGTTCGGTACCCGGTTCCATCCTCGCCGTCGCCGTTCCATCGGCACCCCTCTCCGTCACCGTCGGCGCGGTGGTCCTCGTGGCACTGACCATCTCGCTGGTGCTGCAGAGGTCCGACGTCGTGGTCCGCGGCCAGGTGCCGAAGGTCGTCGCCGGCTTCACCGCGGGCGTCACCAACTCCATGGCGGGGGTCGGCGGACCCGCCGTCAGCGCCTACGCCCTGCTCTCCCGATGGCCGCAGCGGCCCTTCGCGGCAACCCTGCAGCCGTTCTTCGTCTGCATCGGCACCGTCACCCTGGTCACGAAACTGCTCCTCGATCCGGCTCAGGCGCCGGTCCTCGCCCCGTGGATGTGGGTCGCCATCGGAGTGGCGATCATCGCTGGGATCTTCACGGGTGAGAAGCTCGCGCGGTTCGTCCGTGACGACCAGGCGCGGCTCTTCGTCGTGGTGATCGCGTTTATCGGTGCGGGACTCGCCGTCGTGAAGGGCCTCGTCGACATCGTCGGGTAGCCCGTCCCGGTGACGCCCCTCCGCGTCGCTCGGACGTCCGGGCAGGTGCCGGTGGCACCATGGAGGGGATGAAACTCCCCACCAAACTCCGCGCCCTTCCCATGCCCCTGTGGCTGCAGGGAGTGTTCGAGCTCGCCCAGGCCGCCGTCATCTCGGCGCTGCTCGTCGTCCTCCCTGTCGCCGTGGTGTGGCTCACGGGCGGCTTCGCCGATCGCGGGCCGGAAGCGGCGGCACGCCTGGCGGGGCAGGCGTGGCTCGTGATGCACGGCGTGCCGCTCGTCCTGCAGTTCCCGGCGGGCACCGCCGGTCCCGAGGCCGTGGCCGGACTGCTGCACGTCGTGCCGCTCGGACTCGTCCTGGTACCGCTACTGCTCGCCTGGCGTGCCGGACGCCGGCTCGCCCGCGCGTCCTACACGGACCAGCTGTGGCAGGCGCTTCTGGGGGCGCTGGTCACCTATGCCGCCATCGGTGCCGCTGTCGCC
Organism: Arthrobacter sp.; assembly: GCA_030147325.1. GTDB lineage: Bacteria > Actinomycetota > Actinomycetes > Actinomycetales > Micrococcaceae > Arthrobacter_D. The sequence continues at coordinate 10,014 of JASLAA010000151.1, forward strand.
CACGTCTCCCGCACCGCCGACGCCTCCGCCCCGCTCGTGGCCGGCGCGCTGATTCCTCCCGTGTCCGCCGGGGTCGGACTCATCGTCGGCGCCTACCGCGAAGCAGGAGCCTGGAGCCGGCTCGTGGGCGTCGACGCCGCGGCCTGGGTGAGCCGCGCGAGCCAGCACTCCAGGTGGGCAGGATCCTACGCCTGGTCGGTCGTGCGCTCGGGCCTCATCGCCGTGATGATCGCGACGGCCCTCTCCGCCGCCCTCCTCGCCGTCGCGATCGGCCTGAACTGGGCCGGCATCGCCGCGATCTACGAGCGTATCGACGGCGGGGTGGCCGGAGCATCGATGGTGACCCTGCTGCAGCTCGGGTTCCTGCCGAACCTCGCGATCTGGACCATGTCCTGGACCACCGGTGCGGGGTTCGCCCTCGGCGCCGGCAGTTCCGTCACCCCGCTCGCCAGTACGGTGGGTCCGCTGCCGGCCCTGCCCATCCTCGGCGCGTTGCCCGCCGGGACCCTGGAGTACGGCTATGCAGCCCTGGCCATCCCCGTGCTCGCGGGACTGCTGGCCGGGTGGTGGTTCTTCCGCGAGGGGGAGAACCACTTCGACGAGTGGCTCGTCCTCCACAGCAGCCGGCGGTGGCTCACCGCCCCGGCATCGACGCTGGCCCTGGCCGGACTCATCGGCATCACGGCCGGGGTGGGCGGTGCCGTCATCGCCCTCGCCTCACGTGCCTCCCTCGGACTGGGCCGCTTCACCGAGCTCGGGCCCGATCCGCTGGCCGTGGGCGCGTGGCTCGCCCTCGAGGTCGCCGTCGGGGCCGTCCTCGGCCACGCCGTCGGGCCGCTGCTCGAACGCGAACCCCGCCGGCGCTGAATTCTGACCCGGAGCGCGGTCACCGAGCGGCGGAAGCGCCCGCCCAGCTCGTGCTGCCGCGGGTCTCCAGCTGTCGCAGGCCGTCCTCGCACTCCCTCTGCGCCTGCAGGGTCAGCGCCCGGGACATGCACTCCTCGTACTTCTGGGTGACGGGCCAGAGCAGCACCGAAGCCGCCGTGCCGGCGGTCAGGAACACGGCCGCGGCAAGACCGACCGACGTGACCAGCACCACCACGCGGGGCAGTCTCGCGCCGATGGCCTTCACGAGCGCGACGACGCCCGCAGCGAGAGCGCACACTGCCAGGACGAGGCCGAGGACCTTCCACGGCAGCACCAGAGAGCTGGTGAGGATGCTCCCGAGCAGGGTCAGCATGAACAGGCGGAGCCAGAGGCGAGCGGACAGCGCTCGTGCGTCGACGGGCGCTGTCGGTCCTGCTGTCGGCCGGCGCCCCGCGTCTCCCCGGGTGTCCTGCTTGGTCATGGTTCTCCCCTCGGCATGGTTCAACCCTAGGCGAGGCGAGACCCTAAGGTTGAGCCATGCGCATCGTAGTCCTCGTCTCCGGCAGCGGATCGAACCTCCAGGCAGTGATCGACGCCGTCTCCGCCGGCAGCCTGCCCGTGACCATCGCCGCCGTCGGGGCGGACCGGGCGGGCACCGGGGGAGTGGGCCGGGCAGCCGCTGCCGGCATCGCGACCTTCGAGGTCGACTTCCGGCAGTACGGCGAGCGGGCCGACTGGAACCGTGCCCTGACCGAGGCAGTGGCCTCCTACGAGCCGGACTACGTGGTGTCCTCGGGATTCATGCGCATCGTCGACCAGCACTTCCTAGATCGCTTCCCCGACCGTTACCTCAACACCCACCCGGCGCTCCTGCCGAGTTTCCCCGGGGCCCACGGTGTCCGTGACGCCCTCGCCTACGGTGTGAAGATCACCGGCTGTACCGTCATGATCGCCGACGCCGGTGTGGACACCGGCCCCATCCTGGCCCAGGCGCCCGTCGCCGTACTGCCGGATGACACCGAGGAATCGCTGCACGAGCGCATCAAGGTCGAGGAGCGCAGGCTGTTGATCGAGACCCTCGCTGTCCTCGCGGCCGACGACGACGCCTGAGATGCCTCTCGTCGCGAACGCCGTCTACGTCGGCGGGGAGAAGCGCATCGACCCCGAGACCCTCGACCAGACGTTCGAGATCATGCGCGGGAGCGGCGGGATGGGCTGGATCGGCCTGTACCGCCCCGAGGGTGAGGAGATCAGCGCCGTCGCGGCCGAGTTCGGACTGCATCCCCTCGCTGTCGAGGACGCGACGAACGGCCACCAGCGCGCCAAGCTGGAACGCTACGAGGAGACGCTGTTCCTCGTCCTCCGCCCGGCCCGGTACCTCGACGCCGAGGAGAAGGTGGAGTTCGGTGAACTGCACATCTTCGTCGGGCAGGACTTCGTGGTGACCATCCGGCACGCCGAATCACCGGATCTCGGCATCGTGCGACGCCGGCTCGAGGCGGACCCTGCCCTGCTCGGAACGGGGCCGCAGGCCGTCCTCTACGCCCTGCTCGACCAGGTGGTCGACGAGTACCAGCCCGTGGTGCAGGGGCTCGAGAACGACATCGACGAGATCGAGAACGAGCTCTTCGGCGGCGCCCCCGATGTCTCCCGCAGGATCTACGAACTGCACCGCGAGGTCATCGAGTTCCAGCGGGCCACCCAGCCGCTCGAGGAGATGCTGGGCTCGCTGCTGCGTGGGTCGGAGAAGTACCGGCTGGATGCGGAGCTGAGCCGCAACCTCCGCGACGTCCAGGACCACGTCATCCGCGTCGTCGAGCGGGTCAACACCTTCCGCACGCTCCTCCAGAACGCGCTGACGGTGCACTCCACGCTCGTGGGACAGCGGCAGAACGAGGAGATGACCCGGCTGACGGAGACCTCCCTGTCACAGGGCGAGGAGGTCAAGCGGATCTCGTCGTGGGCGGCCATCCTGTTCGCGCCCACGCTGATCGCCTCGATCTACGGCATGAACTTCGACGTCATGCCGGAACTGCACTGGAGCCTCGGTTACCCGTTCGCGCTCGTCCTGATGATCGGGATGGGTGCCGGGCTCTACTGGGCCTTCCGGCGCAACGACTGGCTCTGACCCCGGTCCGGGTGGCGCTCGGCGGCTGCGCTGATGCGGTCGACCTGCGAGTCCCGGGCGTCAGGCGTCACGGGCCTCGGTCTCGGACCTGATCAGGTCCTCGCCGGCGTCGGTATGGGCCACCGCGGCGGGTTCCAGCATCTGTTCCCTCGCGTACTGGAAGGCGACGATGGCGACGGCGATCACCGGTGTCGCAAGGAACGCCCCGATGATGCCGAAGAGTGATCCGCCCGCTGTCACACCGGTGAGGACCACGGCAGGGTGGAGCTTGAGCGACTTCCCGACGAGGACAGGCTGCAGGACGTTGCTCTCGAGTTGCTGGACGAGCAGCACGATCCCCAGCACGATCAGGGCCGTGACCCAGCCGTCTGACAGGAGCGCCACGAGGGTGGCGAGGAATCCCGTTGCCACGGCGCCGATGACCGGCAGGAACCCCGCGAAGAAGATGAGCACCGCCAGCGGCAGGGCGAGGGGCACGCCGAGGATCCAGAGGCCCACGCCGATGAACACCGCGTCCACGAGGGCCACCGCCGCCTGCGAGGACACATAGGAGGACAGGGTCCTCCAGCTCCTCGAGGACACCTCCGCGACGTGCACGAAGGCCGTCCCGGTCGTCCAGCGCAGCAGCCACCGGGAGAACCCGTCGCCGTCCTTCAGGCAGAAGAAGGTCAGAACCAGTGCCAGGACGACCGTGATGGTGAGCGAGCCGACCGTGCCGAGGCCGGAGAAGACCTGGGAGAGGATCGCCCCGGCATGCGTCTGCAGCCAGTTGAGCGCCGAGGTGATGAGCTCGTCGACGTCGGGCACGGCGAAGGGCAGGGTCTCGGCGAACTCGCCGAGCTTCCGTACGTTGTCGACGGCCTGGCTGGACAGTTCGCGCACACCGTCGACGGACAGGGCGGCGGCGGCCCATCCCACTCCGATCACCGCTGCGAGCAGACCCAGGACGGCTGCGGCTGCCGCTGCCGCCCTCGGCAGGACGGTCCGCAGGAGCCTGTTGATGGGCCAGAGGATCGAGGCCACGAGGAGGGCGAGGATCAGTGGGAGGACGATCACCCACAGCGCGGACAGCAGGTAGTACAGGCCGATGAGCACGACGGCGATGACGAGCACCCGCCACAGGATGGCGGTCGTCGCGGTGAGCCCCGAGAGCAGGGCTCCGGCGCGGATGCGGTCCAGCAGCGCACGCGTGGAGGTTGCTCCACCGTCCTCGCGAATCTGTGTGCTGGTCGCGGCATCGTGCTCTTCGCTCATGCCCGTCCCTCCTGGTGGTCCCGGTCGGAGTCGATCTCGGTGCGGTCGTCCCCGAAAGGAATCAGAGGGCTCGCCGCGATGCTCTTCCGTGCCGCCCGTCGTTCCTTCGACCAGAGCAGGAGGACGAGGGCGGCGCCTCCCAGGCATGCGAGCAGCGGAACCATCCAGTCGTCACCGGGAGGCAGGAGCACGCCCTCGTCCTGCCACGGCCACAGTGCCCGGAGGGAGCCGAGGATCAGGCCGGTGGCGGCCAGCAGGACGGGCCGTCGATGCACGCGCAGCAGATACGCCAGGACCTGGACCACGGACACGAGTCCCAGGATGGCGCCGGCCATGAACAGGGCGAGGTACCCGGCATCGCGGGTGCTGACCGCCTCGAGGGTCGGCTCGTACATGCCGAACGTCAGCAGGATGAAGGATCCGGACAATCCCGGAAGGGCCAGTGCGCAGACGGCCGCTGCGCCACTGACAGCGATCACCCACCCGGCGGGACTCTCGATCTGCACCGACGGCAGGCCCAGAAGCCAGAACACGGCAGCGGCAACACCGAGCACCACGACGGGACCGCCGATCCTGGAGGCCGTGGTGGCGGGACCGGCTTCCCGGACCATGGTGATGGGCACCAGCAGGCTCGCCGACACCATGCCGAGGAACAGGGCGCTGGCCACCACCGGCTGGGTGTCGACGAACGTGTGGAGTGGGCCGGACAGGGCGAACAGTGCCAGGAACATGCCGACGGCCAGAGGGAGGACCAGGGGCCACTCGACGCTGGCCAGGCGGCGCGTGGCGGCTGACCTGTCCCGGCCGAGCAGCAGTCGCACGAAGCCGCTGATGAGGTGGTTCGCCGATGAGATCAGGCGGTCGAAGACGCCCAGGACGAGCGCGACCGTTCCGCCGGAGACTCCCGGCACGAGTTCCACGACGCCGATGAGGGCTCCGGTGAGCGCGTGTCCGGCTGTCGAGCGGATCGAAGGCGGTGTCTGTCGTGGAGGTGCGGTGGAGGAAGGCATCACTGGTTCTACGCTAGCAACCAGGGCTGGTCCATCCAGCTGTTCGGGAATGCAGATTGCCGTTCCGTGACCAGATCGATGGCGCGCCGTGACCCGCGACAGGTCCATCCGGGGGGACGGGAACCTCCTGACGTGGCGCATCTCACGCCGCTCCGGGGGCCGAACGGCACTTCGAAGCGATGAGCGGCCCGCGGGGGAGTCCGTCCGGAGGCGCATTCAGCGCGCGTTCATGATCTGCTGCTACCGTCATCTGCTGCATCACCCTCGACCCGACCCGTCATCCCCGCGGACCGCGTCCGATCGCACTTCCATGGTGCGGCAGCGCACGGCGGAAGACCCTTGATCGACGAAGGAACCCCACGCTTGACCGGCACGCCGCACGACGACGCCCAGTACCGCCCGACGTATCCCGGCGAAGGGACCCTCGTGGACGGCAGTTCGGTGGTGGCTGGTCCGCGCCGACCACGCTGGCTGCGCCTGGTCACGATCGCCGCCGTCGCTGCTGTGGCCGCGGTCGTGGTGTTCGGCGCGTACTGGAGCGTGCGCCTGGTCACGAATGTGGACTCCTTCGACCTCAATGCCGGCGGCGGGCGCTCCGAAGGGGTCGCGAACGACCGCACGGACCGCCTGCAGATCCTGGTCCTCGGATCGGATACCCGAAGCGGGCCGAACAGTGACTACGGCCCGGAAGAGGATTCCGAGGGCTACGGCCAGTCTGACGTCATGATGCTCGTGGACATCTCCGAGGACAACGACAGGGTGAACGTCCTGAGTTTCCCGCGTGATCTCCTCGTCGACGTCCCGGCCTGCACCGACGGCCGGAGTGGACAGACCTTCGAAGCGCGCCCGGGGGCGATGATCAACAGCGCCATGCGGGACGCCGGGCCGGGCTGCGCCGTGGATACCGTCAATAGCCTGACCGGGCTGGAGGTGGACCACTTCATGCTCGCCGACTTCCACGCCGTGACCGAGCTGTCCCTGGCCGTGGGCGGCGTGGACGTGTGCGTGAGCGCCGCGATCGACGAACCGAAGTCGGGGCTCAAGCTGCCGGCCGGCACCTCGAGTGTCGAGGGCGAGCAGGCTCTCGCATTCCTTCGCGCCCGGGCGGCCTTCGCCGACGGCGGCGACCTCGGCAGGATCCAGGCCCAGCAGGCTTTTCTGGGGTCGTTGACCCGCAAGATGACCGACGAGGGAACGCTGCGCAATCCCCAGCGCATCCTGCGGATCGCCGATGCCGTGACGAGCAACCTGACCGTCGACCGCGGGTTGGCCTCCGTGTCCGCCATGGTCACCATCGCCGACAGGCTCAAGGACATCGAGCCGGGCAACGTCAACTTCATCGCCGTACCCACCATCCCCGCGGACGACCCCAACCGTCTGCAACTGGACGAGGAGAGCGGTTCAGCGCTGTTCGCCGTCCTCCGGGAGAGCGCAGACCTCTCAGCTCCCGCTTCTCCCGGCCCCGCCGAGGAGGGCTCCGACCCTGAGGGGCAAAACGACGCCGGTGCGTCCGAGGACTTCGGGCCGGTTTCCGTACCCGTCGTGGTCGCCGACGGCACAGCCGGCGCGGGGAGCATCTCCGCGGTGGTCGAGTCCCTGCGGAGTGCCGGGTTCGCGGGAGCGACGACCATGCCGGCCGCAGCCACCGAGCTGACCGCGGTGTACTACAGCGAAGGGTTCGCCGACTCGGCGGCCGCGATCGCTGCCGCTCTCGGGATTCCTCCGCTGGCCGTCACCGGTGACCCGTCCATCTACGGAGTCGAGGTCTACCTCGGGTCGGATACGGAGGACGGATTCGAGACCGCCGTGCCGGATGTGACCGGGACCATCAACCAGACGGCGGATCAGGTGTCCTGCCAGGAGGCGAACCCCTTCGGCTAGGAGCCCGGCCGTCGACGGATCGACGGCCGGGCCGGCACGGCCGTCCTTCGAACTATCGCTGCACGCGCGAACGGACGCGCTGGAGCACGAGGAGGACGGCCGATGCGACCAGCACGACGAGGCCGATGTAGAGCAGGAACTTCAGGGTCTCGACTGCGATCCCGAGAACCAGGAGGACGAGGGCGATCAGGGCGAGGGCGATGAGAAGGGATTTCATCCACCCAGTATGGGCGGATCCGACGTCCTCGGCCGAATTCCGCATCTCGTGCATGCAGTGACGCTCGGCGTCGAGAAGTTGCCTGGGGCATCGGTAAAGTGGAGAAGGCTTTCGTGCCACTTCCGTTCTCGAACACCGTTGGGACCACTATGAACTTCGCACGTACGGCGGCTACCGCCGCCATCACCCTCCTGGCACTCACGGCCTGTGCCGGCACCCCCGAGTCCACGCCCGCGACGACGGCGGACACGCGCCCGTCACCCGCGAGCTCGATGGCGGCCGCAGCCAACATCTCGCGTCCCGCGAGCAACGACCTCGTGGCCGAGGCGACCCCCGCGGGAGCGAAGGCCTTCCTCTACTACTACTTCGACCTCAAGTCCTACGTGCTGCAGACCGGCGACTCCGCTGCGGTCACCGAGGTCCTCGACGGCGCTGCGTCCGAGCAGGAGGAAGCCGAGCGCCTGCAGGGCGTGTACGACGACGGCGGCTGGGTGCTGGGCGGCCAGCCGAAGGTCGAGAACGTGCTGCTGACCACGGCGGAGGAGGACGTCACGGAGGGCGCCGACGTCACCGCGCTGATCCCGGTGAACCCCGACGCCTACACCGAGTTCGCCGAGGACGGCTCGGTCGCCGAGCAGCGGCCGTACTCGTCCGAGGGGACCATCTACACCGCGACGGTGCGCTACGCGGACGGCGCCTGGGCCCTCGTCTCGCTCGAGGAGACCCCCGACGCGGAGCTGCCGGAGGTGTAGTAAGCCACCGCTCCCCACGCACCACGGCATCACCACGAACGGAAGGAGTGCCACCCTCGCGGGTGGCACTCCTTCCGTGTTCGGTAGGTAAGCCGGGG
>JASLAA010000197.1 GCA_030147325.1 Arthrobacter sp.
CGGGCGGCCGGCCCGATCCAGCTGATGCGCTCACCCTCGAACACCATGCCGGCGTCGCGCAGCACGGCACCGTCACCGTCCTGCGTCATCAGCTCGCCGATGTTCGTGACCAGGACGGACATCAGTGCCGTCCCCGGGGCCGGCTGCGGTCCGCCGCCGGCCGGCCCGGCCCTCTCCCGGCCACCGCTTCGTCCAGCCGGCCGATCGCTGCGGCCAGCAGGTCGGACGGCTCACCCAGGGTAACGTGCACGCCGTTCCGTGCCATGAGCACGCCTCCGATCACGACAGCGGTCACGTCCTGCCCTGTCGCCGTGTAGGCGAGCTGGTCCCGGGAGGATCCCGCCGTGCGCGTGCTGCGCGGATCGACGGCCATGAAGTCGGCGGCGCAGCCGGGACGGAAGCCGGCCCTCCGCCTGCCCGGGACTCCGGTCCCCCCGTGGGAGGCGATGCCGTGCAGCTCCTTCGGACCGAAGGTGCCCCGCCGCCCGGTGCGCAGCCGCTCTCCGTGCTCGAGGGCGCGCATCTCCAGCCAGGGGTCGACGACGGCGTGCTGGTCGGTACCGAGGGCGAGCGTCACTCCCGCGTCCCGGAGCTCCCCGCCCGGACCGATGCCGTCCGCGAGGTCCGCCTCGGTGGTGGGACAGAGGACCACGACGGCCCGTGCGTCGGCGAGCGCGGCGATGTCCTCCCGGCCGACGTGGGTCGCATGCACGGCGGACAGCCGATGGGTGACGAGCCCGTAGGAGGCGAGCAGCCCGGTGGGTGTATGGCCGGTGGCGCGCAGGCAGTCCTCGTTCTCCGCGGGCTGCTCGGAGAGGTGGACGTGCAGGGGCAGATCCGACGGCAGGTGGCGCGCGATGACGGCCAGCTGGTCCTCGGGCACGGCGCGGACGGAGTGGATGGCGGCACCGACGGACACGTTGTGGAACGAAGGCAGCGCGGCGATGGTGGTGCGCAGGGACGCGACCCGGTCCAGCCAGCGCTGCGCGTTCCCGTCCGAGAACCGGCGCTGCCCCTCCTCGAGCGGCGTGCCGAAGCCGCCTGCGAGATAGCAGGTGTCGAGCAGCGTCAGTCGGATGCCCGCGCGGGCGGCCGCCCGAGCGAGGGCCAACTCCATGGCGTGCGGCACGCCCTCGCCCTGCCCGTAGGGCGTGCCGTCGGGCTGGTGGTGGACGTAGTGGAACTCGGCCACGCTCGTCCAGCCCACGGTGACCATCTCGGCGTACACGGCGCCGGCGAGTTCCTCGTAGAGCTCCGGGGTGAGGGCTTCCGCAGCGCGGTACATGGTCTCCCTCCACGTCCAGAACGTACCGCCGCGGTCGTGGGTGCGGCCGCGGAGGACCCGGTGGAACGCGTGCGAGTGGGCGTTGGCGGCGGCGGGGAACACCATGCCGGGAAGGATGGTGTCGTCCTCCCGGGCGGGGACACCCACCAGGACGCCGAGGACCGTCCCGTCGGCATCGACCTCGACGCGGACGCCGTCGGCCGTGCGGTCGTCCCCCAGCCACGCGTGCTCGCACCAGACCGCCCGATCCGCGGGGGCGACCGGGGCAGCGCGGTGGTCGTCGCCGTCCCCCGCGGTTGCCGTCACAGCAGGTCTTCGAGGACGTCGGCGAGTGCCGTGGCCCCTGCGTCGGCGTCCTCGCGCTCCACGAACTCCTCGGGCGAGTGGCTGATGCCGGTGGGATTCCGGACGAAGAGCATGGCTGTGGGGGCGATGCTGCCGAGGATGCCGGCGTCGTGGCCGGCTCCGGTCGGCAGCGTCGGGGCGCCCGGGAAGGATCGGCCCAGGGAGTTCGCGAGCGTGCGCTGCAGGGCGCCGTCGAAGTGCACCGTGCCGCTGCGCGATTCCTCGGTCAGGGTGGCGCGGCAGCCCTCGAAGGCGCAGATCTTCTGCGCCTGTCCGTGGATCTTCTCGATGAGCGACGCCGTCACCGCGTCCTGCTCGTGCCGGACATCCAGCCAGAGGTCCACGCGCGAGGCGATGACGTTCGTCCCGCCGGGCACGGGGTGCAGCCTGCCGACCGTGGCGCGGGCGCCGTCCTGCTCCGCGGCGAGCTTCCGTGCAGCCAGCACCACGGAGGCGGCGGCGATCATCGGGTCTGCCCGGTCCGCCATCAGGGTGGTGCCCGCGTGGTTGCCCTGGCCGGTGATGGACAGGCGCCAGCGGCCGTGGCCCAGCATCGTGGATCCGATGGCGACGGCCGAGTCCAGCTCGATCAGGCCGCGGCCCTGTTCCACGTGCAGTTCCACGAAGTCGCCGATACGCCGGATGGCTTCCTCGTCCCGTCCGAGGTGCAGGGGGTCGACCCCGGCGGACCGCGCGGCGTCGGCGAAGGTGATGCCGTCGACGTCGGTGAGGGACCGCACATGGTCGGGGTCGAGCGTCCCGGTGAGCAGCCGGGACCCCAGGCAGGACACCCCGAACCGTGATCCCTCCTCCTCCGGGAAGACCGCGACGGCGAGTGAACGGCGCGGAACCACGCCCCGCTTCCGCAGGAGGTCGACGGCGACGAGTGCCGATGCCACGCCGAGCGGGCCGTCGAACGCGCCTCCGCCCGGTACCGAGTCGACGTGGCTGCCGGTGACCAGGGCGCCGTCGCGGCTGTCCGTGGCGTCCCACCAGCCCCAGAGGATGCCGTTGCGGTCGGTCTCGACGGACAGCCCACGGGCTGTGGCTTCCGCGGAGAACCAGTCCCGCAGCGACAGCTCGGCTCCCGTGAACACGCCGCGCGAGTAGCCGCCGCGGGAGGCGTCGCGGCCGATGTCGCTGATGGAATCGAGAACAGAGGAGACGGTCTGCACGGGGAACACCTTCCGGTCGGGTTGCGGGTTCAGGATCGCATGGGGATGCGGACACCGCGTTCGTCGGCGACGGCGCGGGCGCGTTCATAGCCGGCGTCGACGTGGCGGATGACACCCATGCCGGGGTCGTTCGTCAGCAGGCGCTCGAGCTTCAGCGCCGCCAGTTCGGTGCCGTCCGCCACGGAGACCTGGCCGGCGTGGATGGAGCGGCCGATGCCGACACCGCCTCCATGGTGGATGGACACCCAGGTGGCACCGGAGGCGGTGGTGAGCAGGGCGTTCAGCAGGGGCCAGTCGGCGACGGCGTCCGACCCGTCCGCCATGGCTTCCGTCTCCCGGTAGGGCGAGGCGACGGAACCCGAGTCGAGGTGGTCGCGCCCGATGACGATCGGAGCCGAGACCCTCCCTTCGGCGACCAGCCGGTTGAAGAGCAGGCCCGCCTTCGCCCGGTCCCCGTAGCCCAGCCAGCAGATCCGCGCCGGCAGGCCCTCGAACTCGACGTGCTCGGCCGCGGCATCGAGCCAGCGGTGCAGGTGCCCGTTGTCCGGGAACAGCTCCTTGAGGGCGGCGTCGGTGACAGCGATGTCCGCCGGGTCCCCGGAGAGAGCGACCCAGCGGAAGGGACCGAGACCTTCGCAGAACAACGGCCGGATGTAGGCGGGGACGAAGCCCGGGAAGTCGAAGGCCCTGCCGTAGCCGCCCTTGCGGGCCTCGTCGCGGATGGAGTTGCCGTAGTCGAAGACCTCCACCCCGGCGTCCTGGAAACCGACCATCGCCTCGACCTGCAGGGCCATCGAGGCCTGGGCCTTCTTGGTGAAGCCGTCGGGATCAGCCGCCGCTTCGCGCTCCCACTCGTCGAGGGCGATGCCCTCGGGAAGGTAGCTGAGCGGATCGTGGGCCGAGGTCTGGTCGGTCACGATGTCGACGGCGAGCCCGCGGCGGAGCAGTTCCGGGAAGACGGTGGCGGCGTTGCCGACGACGCCGACGGACAGGGCGCGCTTCTCGCGCTTGGCGGCGACGACCTGGGCGACGGCGTCGTCCAGGTCCTCCCCCACGGTGTCCAGGTAGCGCTTCGCGACACGGCGACGCAGACGCGCGGCGCTGACGTCGACGATCAGGACCGCCCCGCCGTTGAGGGTGACGGCGAGGGGCTGGGCACCCCCCATGCCCCCGCACCCGCCCGTGAGGGTGAGTGTCCCCGCCAGACTCCCGCCGAAGCGCTTGCGGGCGATGGCCGCGAAGGTCTCGAAGGTGCCCTGGAGGATGCCCTGCGTGCCGATGTAGATCCAGGAGCCGGCCGTCATCTGCCCGTACATCATCAGGCCCTCGGCTTCGAGGCGCCGGAACTCGGGCCACGTCGCCCAGTCCCCGACGAGGTTCGAGTTCGCCAGCAGGACGCGCGGCGCCCAGGTGTTGGTGCGGAACACCCCCACGGGCTTCCCCGACTGCACCAGGAGCGTCTCGTCGTCGTCGAGGGTCTCGAGGGTGCGGACGATCGCGTCGTACGCGGGCCAGCTGCGCGCAGCCCGCCCCGTCCCCCCGTAGACCACGAGGTCCTCGGGGCGCTCGGCGACCTCCGGGTCGAGGTTGTTCATGAGCATCCGCAGGGGCGCCTCGGTCTGCCAGCTCCTCGCGGTGAGCGTCGTCCCACGGGCGGCGCGGATGGATCGGGAGGGGTCGTGCGTAGGGGTGGTCGTCATGCTGGTTCTCCTGTCGGTGCCTCGGGTGGGACGGCGCGAGGGTCCGGTCCCGTCAGGAGCGCAGCCGCCTCCTCCGCGACGAGCAGTCCGATGCGGCGGGCTGCCGCCTCGGTGATGCGGTAGCTGGGGACGACGACGCTGAGTGCCGCCACCACGCGGCCACCGGGCGAGACCGGTGCGGCGATCGCCGTGACATCGGCCTCGATCCCGTTGCGCACGACGACGAATCCGCCGTCCGGGTCGGTGCCGTCCAGGACGGCGCCGACCGCCGTCCCTTCCAGGGGGATGCTGCGCCCCACCCAGCTCGCATGGCGGACCGAGTGCGTGCCCTCGCGCATCGCGAGATACACGCCCTCGCCGTCGTGGGAGGGCACGCTCAGGTAGGCGGACTCGCCCGTCCGGCCGACGAGCCGTTCGAGTGCCGGCTCGGCGAGGGACACGAGGGACTCGTGCCCGAGCGCCTGGGCCCCGAGCTGCACCACGCGGAGCCCCGGCCGGTAGCTGCCGAGGCCGTCCCTCCGGACGAACCCCGTGCCCTCCAGCGTGCGCAGGAGCCGCAGGGCCGTGGAGGCGGACAGGCCGGCCTCCCGCGCGGCGTCGGCGAGGGTCAGTGCTCCCGCGTCGCAGACGGCACCGAGCAGGACGAGGGCGCGGTCGACGGTGCGCGTCGATGATTCGGCCATGGTCCCTCCTTGCCTTCGGCTCGGGCGTATATTTCACTTATTGAAACGTCCTTTTCATCCAATGGCAAGAGCGGCCCCGGCCGCGGGAACCGAGGCACAGCGTGGATCAGCAACCCGTGATCGTGGGCACCGGAGCCCTGTCCCCCGCCGACGTCGTCGCTGTGGCACGGCACGGTGTACGGGTGGACCTGACGCAGGAAGCCCTCGGCGCGATGGCGTCCTCGCGCGCCGTCATCGACTCCCTCGTCGACGACGGCACACCCCACTACGGCGTCTCCACCGGCTTCGGCGCCCTGGCCACCAAACACATCCCGCTCGACCAGCGCAGCCGGCTGCAGCGCAGCCTCATCCGCAGCCACGCCGCATCCTCCGGCGCGGAGGTGGACCGGGAGGTGGTGCGCGGACTGATGCTCGGGCGCCTCTCGACGCTCGCGACGGGCCGGACCGGGGTGCGGCCGCTCGTGGCGGAGACCTATGCCGACATGCTGAACGCCGGCATCACCCCCGTCATCGGCGAGTACGGCTCGCTCGGCTGCTCCGGCGACCTCGCTCCGCTGTCCCACATCGCCCTGGCACTCATGGGCGAGGGCGATGTCCGCGACTCCACCGGCGCCCTCGTCCCGGCGTCCGCGGCCCTGTCCGCGGCGGGCATCGCACCCGTCGAGCTGAGGGAGAAGGAAGGCCTGGCCCTGATCAACGGGACCGACGGCATGCTCGGGATGCTGGTCCTGGCCGCCGCCGACCTCCACCGGCTCCTGACGACGGCGGACCTCGCGGCGGCCATGAGCATCGAGGGACTCCTGGGTACCGACGCCGTGTTCGCCGAGGACCTGCACGCCCTCCGACCACATCCCGGCCAGATCGCCTCCGCCGGGACCATCCGCGCGCTGCTGGATGGGTCCCCGCTGATCGCCGAGCAACTGAGCTCCGAGACGGGCCGCCACCGCTTCACCAGGGTGCAGGACGCGTACTCGCTGCGGTGCGCACCGCAGGTGCACGGCGCCGCCCGCGCCACTCTCGCCCATGCCGAATCGGTGGCCGCGATCGAACTCGCCTCCGCCATCGACAATCCGGTCATCACACCCGACGGCCGGATCGAGTCCAACGGCAACTTCCACGGCGCACCCGTGGGCTACGTGCTCGACTTCCTCGCGATCGCCGTCGCCGATGTAGCCTCCATGAGCGAGCGCCGCACCGACCGCTTCCTCGACGCCTCCCGCAACCACGGGCTCAATGCCTTCCTCGCCCACGATCCTGGCGTCGACTCCGGCCACATGATCGCCCAGTACACGCAGGCCGGTATCGTCTCCGAACTGAAGCGACTCGCCAACCCCGCGTCCGTCGACTCCATTCCCTCCTCCGCCATGCAGGAGGACCACGTCTCCATGGGCTGGGCCGCCGGGCTCAAGCTGCGCCGGTCGATCGACGGCCTCACGCGTGTGCTGGCCATCGAGATACTGACCGCGGCCCGCGCGCTGGACATGCGCGACGGCGCGACCACCGCCACGCCCGGTGCTGGAGCCGGCACGGGCATGCGCAGCTCGGCCCCGATCAGCGCGGTCCGCGCGCGGTTGCGGCAGGACGTGCATGGCCCGGGAACCGACCGCTATCTCTCCCCCGAGATCGAGGCCGCGCGCCTCCTGGTCGACGACGGCGCCCTCCTCTCCGCGGCACTGGAGGTGCTCCCAGCGCCCCTCCAGTGAAGCTTGTTAGGGTGGGCTTACCACTACCCCTGCGAAAGAAGTGCTGCTCCATGTCCTCACCCACCTCCGCGCCCACCCGCAAGCCGCCCCGTCCCCAGGCTGTCCTCACCGTGCTCGAGACGCAGTGGCTGAGCCCGCACCTCGTACGGGTCGTGGCGGGCGGAGCCGGGTTCGCGGACCTGCAGGAGTGCGACGCGACGGACAGGTACGCGAAGCTGCTGTTCGCGAAACCCGAGCTCGGCCTGGTCCCCCCGTACGATCTCGCCGCCCTGAAGGACGAACTTCCTGCCCATGACCGCCCGGTCAAGCGGACCTACACGATCCGCTGGCTTGACGCGGAGTCCCAGCGCCTCGCCATCGACTTCGTGGTGCACGGCGACGCCGGGGTGGCCGGACCCTGGGCTGCGCAGGCCGCACCCGGCGATCCCCTGGTGCTGATGGGTCCCTCCGGTGCATGGTCGCCCGACCGGGACGCCGACTGGCATCTCTTCGTCGGGGACGACTCCGCCCTGCCGGCGATCGCGGCCGGCATCGAGGCGCTGCCGGCGGACGCCGTCGGGCATGCCTACCTCGAGGTGGACAGCGAGGCGGAGGTCCTGGCGCTCGACGCACCGGCCGGCCTCGAACTGCACTGGCTGAAACGTGACGGCCTGCCTGCCGGGACGACGACGCTCCTCGTGGACGCCGTCACAGCCGGTCCGTGGCCCGAGGGACGCGTCGACGCCTTCGTCCATGGCGAACGCGGAGCGATGAAGGCACTGCGTGACGTGCTGTTCACGGAGAAGGGCCTGGCCCGTGCACAGGTGTCCCTCTCGGGGTACTGGGCCTACGGGCGCGAGGAGGACACGTTCCAGGCGGAGAAGCGGGAACCGATCGGCAAGATCCTCGACTAGTCCGACCCGGTTCGGGCAAACGGTGGCGTCAGGCCGCGGCGACCGGCTCCGGGGCCCGCTTCGGGAGGCGGTCGAGCAGTTCCATCGCGGGTTCCGCCAGCCGGGCCAGCACCGGGCCGAGCACTGCCATCAGCAGGACGTAGGTCGTGGCGAGGGCTGCGAGTTCCGGGACCACGGCACCCGACGCCACGGCCAGGCCTGCGATCACGATCGAGAACTCGCCGCGGGCCACGAGGGCCGTGCCCGCGCGCGCCCGGCCGAGCCGCCCGATGCCCTGCCGTCGGGCCGCCCACCACCCGGTGGCGACCTTCGTCACCGCGGTGACGAAGGCCAGCAGCAGGGCGAAGCCGAGGACGGGCGGAATCGAGGCGGGATCGGTGTTGAGCCCGAACACGACGAAGAAGATGGCGGCGAACAGGTCCCGCAGGGGCTCGAGGAGGCGGGCGGCGTTCTCCGCCGTCGCTCCGGAGATCGCGATGCCGAGGAGGAAGGCTCCCACGGCGGCCGAGACCTGGAGCGCCGATGCGATTCCCGCAACGAGCAGTGCGGCGCCGATCAGGGTCAGGAGGAAGACCTCGCGGTCCTTGCTGTCGACGACGGCAGAGACGACGTTGCCCCAGCGCAGGGCGACCACCAGCACGAGGGTGATCACGAGCAGCGACACCCCGACGGTCCCGAGCCCTCCCGCGAAGCTGAGCCCGGCCAGGACCGCGGTGAGGATGGGCAGGTAGACGGCCATGGCCAGGTCCTCGAAGACGAGGATCGCGAGCACGGTGGGCGTCTCCCGGTTGCCGAGGCGCCCGAGGTCGCTCATGACCTTCGCGGCGATACCCGACGATGAGATGTAGGTGACCCCGCCCATCACGAGAGCGGCGACGGGACCCCACCCCAGGATCACAGCGACCAGCGCTCCGGGCGTGAAGTTCAGGACGAGGTCGACGATCCCGGCGAGCCAGGACTGGCGCAGGCCCGTCACGAGTTCCTTCGCGGTGTACTCGAGGCCCAGCATCAGCAGGAGCAGGACCACCCCGATCTCGCTCGCGACCTCACTGAACTCCATCACGCCGCCGAGTTCGAGGAAGCCCCCGTGCCCGAAGAAGAGGCCTCCGACGAGGTAGAACGGGATGGGTGAGAGACCGATGCGGCCCGCGACCCGTCCGAGGACCCCGAGGAGGAGCAGGACCGCGCCGAGTTCGACCAGGGTGAGGGCGGAGGTGTGCACCGGCGGCTCAGCCGTTGCGGAGGATGT
>JASLAA010000206.1 GCA_030147325.1 Arthrobacter sp.
TGGGGATCGATGTTCGCCATGTCCGTCGTGTCCCTCCTACCGGTCTTCCTGGTCTTCCTCTTCGGCCAGAAATACCTCGTCAAAGGCATCGCCACCACCGGCGGCAAATAAACCACCGGACACAACCCACCACGCAGAAAGGTCTTCAGCGAGGACGGCGAATACACCTCGAGAACTCCCGGCGCAGCACCTCCAGGTCTCAGCACCAGCAAGAGAAGGAAAATTCAATGAAGAATGTTTCACGCACCTCCCGCACGCTCCTCGCGGCGTCCATGACCCTCACCCTCGGGATCACACTGAGCGCCTGTGGCGCAGGTGGCTCGGGGGGCCCTGCACAGGGCGGGGGAGATGGCGATATCCGCTGGTCCTGGTGGGGATCGGACCCCCGCCACCAGGCCAACCAGGCCATCATCGATTCCTACACCACGGAGAATTCCGAGGTCACCATCGAGGGTGAATACGGCGACTTCAGCGGGTACTGGGACAAGCTCGCCACCACGACCGCCGGCGGCGACGCCCCGGACGTCATCACCATGGACGAGAAGTACCTGCAGGAATACGCCGGCCGCGGGGCCCTGGCCGACCTCAAGGAGCTTCCGGGCCTGGACCTGTCCAAGTTCGACGAGGCCTCGCTCGCTCTCGGGGAATACGAGGACGGCCTCTACGGACTGAGCACCGGGCAGAATGCCTATGTGGTCATGGTCAACGAGGACCTCTTCGCGAAGGCCGGGATGGCCCTCCCCGACGACGCCACCTGGACCTGGGACGACTACTACCGGATCTCGAAGGAACTGAGCGAGAAAGTGGAAGGCGTCACCGGCACGGAGTACGGCGCCCAGGATGTCGACCTCCGTATCTGGCTTCGCCAGCAGGGTGAGTCCCTCTACAACGAGGAGGAGGGGACGGTGGGCTACAGCACCGAGAACCTCGAATCATGGTTCGAGCACCTCCTCACCGTGCGGGACGAAGCCGGAGGAGCCACCGCAGCGGAATACATCGAAGACACGTCCGGCACCTTCGAGGCAGGTACGTTCCCTACCAATCGAGCCGGATTCGGCTGGTACTGGTCGAATCAGCTCTCCGCGCTGAAGACGGCGTCGGGCAGCAATGTCAGCATGCTGCGCGCCCCGTCAGCCACCGGTGATGCCGCCGACAACGGCATGTACTACAAGGCCTCGATGTACTGGTCCATCTCCAGCCGGTCCGATGACCAGGAAGCCGCAGCCGACTTCGTCAACTACCTCGCCAACAACGAGGAAGCAGCAAAGAAGATGCTGGTGGACCGCGGCGTACCGGTGAACCCCGACATGGCTGCAGCTGTGAAGCCCGAACTCAGCGAATCCGACCAGACCGTCGTCGATTTCCTCGACGAGATCGAGCCCGACATGAAGGAGGCACCGAAGCCTTCACCGGTAGGAACGGGCGGCGTCCAGGACGTCGTGCAGCGCTATGTGTCGGAGGTGCTCTTCGGCACCATGACTCCCCAGCAGGCCGCGGACCAGATGACCGATGAGATCGGCGGCATGATTCAGGCGGGCTGATCCTACCGCCTCCTCGATAGGAGTATCGGCCTCCTATCGAGGGGCGGAACCCGGACAGAACATTGGATCCTTCGTGATGGGAAGCCTTGCCATGGCCGATCACCTGTGACGGGTGTACTCGCGGGATTCACCATCGTCGGAATAGTTGTTCTCGCCGGATACGTAGCGGGCCGGTTGGGTGTTGGTGGGCCGACAGCACCAGAAGCGCTGAGCCAGGCGGCGTTCTTCGTCACCAATCCGGCGCTGCTCCTGACAGTCCTCGCTCAAGCCGATATCGCCGAGATATTCTCCGCCTATGTACCCGTCGCGGCCATCTCGGCGCTGGGCACTGCGGGGCTGTACGTCCTGGCCAGTCGTCTATGGTTCCGCCGCGCCGCCGCGGAAACCGCGATCGGGGCCATGTCCAGTTCCTATGTCAACGCGAACAATATCGGCATCCCCATCGCCATCTACGCCCTGGGCAACGCTACTCCCGTGGTGCCGGTGCTCCTCCTGCAACTGCTGATCCTCGCTCCGGCCTACCTGGCCCTCCTCGACCTGACCTCCGGCGAAGCGCCATCGCTGGGACGCATCCTGAGTCAGCCCTTCAGGAACCCGATGATCATCGCGTCCTTCGTGGGAGTCCTGCTGTCCTGGAGCGGAGTGCGGGTGCCACCCGTTCTGTGGGAACCGCTGCTGCTCCTGGGAGGTGCCGCAGTACCCCTGGTCCTCCTTGCCTTCGGCATGTCCCTTCACGGCAACAGACCGCTGGCGGCACGCACACACCGGGTGGACATCATCACTGCGACAGCCTTGAAGGCCTTCGTCATGCCCGTCATCGCCTATGTGGTAGCCGCGCAGGTCTTTCACCTCGGCGACGAGTTCGTCTTCGGATCCGTTCTCATGGCGGCCCTGCCGACCGGACAGAATGTCTTCATGATCGCCAGTCGGTACGGTCAGGGCGTTGCCACGGCCCGGGATGTCGTCTTCATCTCGTCCGCCGCTGCGGTGCCCGTCCTGCTCGTCGCGGCCGCATTACTCGTGTGAAACCCACCACCGGGACATGCTCGACGACCACCGGGTCCGCTGTGCGGATCCGCTCGCAGAGGGCGGCCACACCGGACGGCGGAAGCTCCTGGCGATGCTGTCGCATACCGATACCCAGGGATGTGCCGTTGTTTCAGGCTGTGCGTTCCTGCTCCGCGTACCGGTGACCGTCGACGGCGTCGGGTCGCGAGTCGTCCGTGGTGTGCGCTTGTGCCCGGGTGGAGGCGCGCTCCACGAGGTGTGTCGGGAGGATGATGGCCGCCGGGTCCTCGCCCTGGATGACGCCGAGGAGGATCCGCACCATTTCATGGCTGATCCGTCCGAAGGGCTGGCGCATGGTGGTGAGTGCGGGTTCGGTCGACGTCGCGACGGGTGAGTCGTCGAAGCCGGCCAGGGCGACGTCCTGGGGCACGCGTTTCCCGGCGGCACGCAGTACATCCAGGGCGCCGGCAGCCATGAGGTCGTTCGCGGCGAAGACTGCATCGAGGTCAGGGGCCTGCTCGAGAAGTTGGCGCATGGCCTGCCGGCCGCTTTCCCGGCTGTAGTCACCGGTTGCGACGAGGCGCTCGTCGAACGCGTCGCCGATCTCCTCACGGTAGCCGCGCAGCCTGCCGACGCCGCCCGAGGTGTCCATCGGCCCGGTGATCGTGGCGATCGCCGTCCGGCCCACCCCGCGCAGGTGGGCGACCATGTCCCGTGCGCCGGCGGCGTCGTCGGCCGCGACGTAGCCGATCTTGCCCTCGAAACCGAGCGGGATGCCGCAGGCGATCATCGGTACACCGGAGCGGTGGATCTCCCCGACGATCGACTGGCCCCGGGCATGGGAGGAGACGAGCAGTACCCCGTCCACGTGCCCGGCGGTGATGAAGTCGCGGGCCCGGCGCTGCTCGTCCTTGGTGCCGGCCATGATGAGGACCAGGGAGACGTCGTGCTCGCTCAGGGCCTCGGATGCGCCACGCATGAGGATCGAGAAGTTCGGGTCCTCGAAGAGCCGTTCCTGCGTCTCGCTCAGCAGGAACGCCACGGTGTTGGCCTTGCTCGTGGCCAGGCTGCGGGCGTGGGGGTTGATGCGGTAGCCGGTCTTCTTGATGGCCAGCTCGACGGCGGTGAGCGCGTCGGGGCTGACCCAGTGGCCTCCGTTGAGGACCCGTGACACTGTGCCGCGTGAGACGCCGGCCGTCCTGGCGACGTCATCGATGGTGGGCCGCTTGGAGCCCCGGGTGCTGGTCACCGACATAGCGTATCCGGCCCCGTCAGGCCTTGACGGCCCCGGCGGCGAGGTCCACGCGCCAGAACCGCTGCAGGAGAAGGAACATCAGGATGAGCGGCAGGATGGACAGCAGCGCGCCCGTCACCACGAGTGTGTAGAGCGCCGGCGCGGACGCGCCCTGGTTCAGCAGGCCGTTGAGTCCCACCGTGATCGGGAAGAGGGTGTCGTCCCCCAGCATGATGTACGGCAGCATGAAGTTGTTCCAGATGGCCACGAACTGGAACAGGAAGATGGTCACCAGTCCCGGGAGCATCATCGGCATCGCGATGCGCGTGAAGATCCCCATCTCGCTGGAGCCGTCGGTCCGGGCGGCTTCGACGACGTCGGTCGGTACGGCCGCGGCGGCGTAGATGCGGGCCAGGTAGATGCCGTACGGGCTGATGATCTGCGGCAGGAACACGGCCCAGTAGGTGTTGGTGAGTCCGAGCTGCGCCATCAGGAAGTACTGCGGGATGGCCAGGATGACGCCGGGCACCAGCACGCCCATGAGCAGGACGTTGAATACTGCCGCCTTGCCCGGGAAGGCGAATTTCGCGAGCACGTAGCCGGACAGGGCCGACACGAAGGTGGAGGCGACGGCGCCCGCCCCGGCGTACAGCGCGGTGTTCGCCATCCACCGCCAGAAGAGGCCGTCCCGGTACGCGCTCAGCTGCGCGATGTTGTCGAACAGGTGGGTGCTGGGTGCGAAGGTGAAGGTCGAGAAAAGCTCCGAGCCGTCCTTGGTGGAGGCCATGACAACCCAGAGCACCGGCAGCAGGCAGTAGAACGCGCCGAGGAGCAGCAGTGCCGTGGCGATCGCGCTCGGCTTCTCGTGACCGTGGACGCTGTCCCGGCGCGATCGGAGCGACGGCGTGAGGGGTGGGGTGAGGGTGTCGGCCATGTCAGTCTTCCTGTCCGAAGGCGCGCTTCTGGACCACGCGGAGGAATATGAAGGAGATCAGGAGGGTCGCGGCGGCGATGACGATGGAGCTCGCTGCCGCGGAGTGGATGTCGTCGCGCGTGAAGGCGTCGCGGTAGACCTTCATCAGCGGCGTCCAGCTCGTGGAGAGCGTGTTGGTCAGTGGCCGCAGGGTCGTCGGTTCCGCGAAGACCTGGAGCGTGGCGACGATGGAGAACAGGGCCGTCATGATGAGCGACGGCATCACGATGGGGATCTTGATGCGGAGGGCTATCTGCATCTCGGAAGCACCGTCGAGCCGTGCCGCCTCGTAGATATCGGTCGGAACGGCTTTGAGCGAGGTGTAGATGACGATCATGTTGAAGCCCACGCCGCCCCACAGCGCGATGTTGGCGATGCCGAACATGATGAGCTGCGAGGAGAGGATCTGGGGCATCTCGACGCCGAGCCGCTCGGTCAGGTAGTAGAGGGGGCTGACGGACGGCAGGTAGAGGAAACCCCACAGCAGTGAGCTGATGACCGCGGGCACCGCGTAGGGCAGGAAGATCGAGACACGCGAGAACGTGGTGGCCCTGGACCTGCGCGAGTCCAGCAGCAGGGCGAACAGGAGCGCGAGCCCCAGCATGCACGGGATCAGGATGGCGCCGTAGGTGAGGACCCGGCCCACGCTGGCACCGAACTCGGGATCGCCGAGGGCAGCCGCGTAGTTCTCCAGCCCCGCGAAGACCTGCTTGCGGGCACCCGAGCCGAGCCCGAGCCCGGACACCTCGACGCGCTGGAAGCTGAGGTACAGGGTGTAGAAGATGGGGGCCGCCATGAAGACCGCGAACAGGAGGATGCCGGGAGCGAGCATCAGATACGGCGTGAGGACACGGGACCTGAAGCGGTGGGAGCGCTCCTTCGGGCTGCGACCGCCTCCGCGGGCGGATGACGACGGGTGGGCCCGGCCGTCCTCCGTGCGGACGGCGGTGCTCCCGGTTACTGCTGGCTGGACGCTCACGGTGTTCCCCTTCGAACGTCGGTACCGCCGCCTCCCGGCCGGGAGGCGGCGGAACCGCTGGTACTGGTGCTCCTGCTGGACCTGCTGCTACTTGACGTTGAAGCCGTTGTCCTTGAGATCGGTGACCGTGATCTCCTGCATGGCTTTCAGGGCATCGACGAAGGCGGTCTCCGTCTTCGCATCTGCCGCCTTGGCGAATTCGTCGTTGTAGGCGCTGAACGCGACATTGACGTTGGGCCCGTACGTGAACGGGTTGACCGTCTGGGCCACGTCGGCGGCGACGTCGTAGAAGTCGGGCTGGTTGCTGAAGAACTCCGGTGCCGTGGAGAGCGCTGCCTCGGCCTCCTCCGTCGCGGCGGGGTAGACGTTGGATACGTCGGCGAGGGCCTGGACTGCTTCGGGATCGGTGTTCAGCCACGTGGCGAACTCGGTGGCGGCCGCGGCATGCTCGCTCTGCGAGGTGACGGCGGTGGACGACCCGCCCCAGTTGCCCGTGGCCTCCTCGCCCTCCCACTGCGGCATGGGTGCCGCCTTCCACAGTCCTGCGGTGTCGGCGGCGTTGCCGGAGAGCACCCCGGGGGCCCAGATCGCACTGAGCCAACCGACCTGGCTGCCGTCGTTGAGGCCGGCGTTCCACTCGGGTGTGTACATCGGCTTGTTGTCGATGGCGCCCTCCTCGACGAGGCCGCCCCAGAACGAGGCGACCTTCTCGGTGGCGTCGCTGTCGATGTCGACACCCCAGGAGTCGCCGTCGATGCTCCACCAGGAGGTGCCGGCCTGCTGGGCCATGCCCGCGAACCAGCCGGCGTCGTTCGCGGAGAACGTCCCGAGGTAGCGCTTCGGGTCGGAGGCGTGGACGGCGCGGGCGGCGTCGGCGTACTCCTCCCAGGTGGTGGGTACCTCGAGGCCGAGTTCCTCGAAGACGTCCTCGCGGTAGTAGAACATCATGGGGCCGGAGTCCTGCGGTACGGCGTAGAGCGCGTCGCCGCCGAGCGTCACCGAGTCCCAGACGCCCTCGGGGAACTTCTCCTCGAGGTCACCGGCGCCTTCGGAGATGTCCGCCAGGGCATCCGAGGCCACGAGGGTGGGGATCTTCTGGTACTCGGCCTGGATGAGGTCCGGGGCGCCACTGCCGGCATTGATCGCGGTGAGGAGCTTGGTGATGGCGGGGTCGCCGCCGTCCTGCTTGCTGACGGTGACCTTGATGTCCGGGTTCTCCTCGTTCCACAGCTCCACCACCTTCTCGATGTTCGGCGCCCAGGCCCAGAAACTGAGCTCCACGGGTCCCTCAGCGGCGGGTGCATCCGCGCCAGGGCTCGAGCACCCCGCGGTCAGCAGGGCGGTGGCAGCGACGGTAGCCATGGCACCGACGCGAAGAATTGAACGCATTTCGTCCTCCTTGTCGAAAGCAATCCAGTACGCCCCTCGAACGAGAACGGCGCCAGACTGTGAGCGGTTCCAGTAGCGCACGGGCGCAGTAACGCTGTCAAGTAAGAGACGTTGCGCTACCGCAGGGCCGTATTGCCGTGCTACAACTGGGAGCGCACACAGTCGAAGGGGATTTCACATGTCGCTTGACCAGTCCGAGGCCACCGGCGCCGCCCTCCCGGGCGCGGCCGTTCCAGCCACCAGCGCCGCGCCCGCCACCCGGTCCTGGCCCGGCGGCACACAGCAGCTCCGCTACGGCGGGGACTACAACCCGGAACAGTGGCCGCGGCATGTCTGGCTCGAGGACATCGCCCTCATGCAGCAGATCGGGATCAACCTGGTCAGCATCGGCATCTTCTCGTGGGCCGTGCTGGAACCACGCGACGGGGAGTTCGACTTCACCTTCCTGGA
>JASLAA010000207.1 GCA_030147325.1 Arthrobacter sp.
TGGGGATCGATGTTCGCCATGTCCGTCGTGTCCCTCCTACCGGTCTTCCTGGTCTTCCTCTTCGGCCAGAAATACCTCGTCAAAGGCATCGCCACCACCGGCGGCAAATAAACCACCGGACACAACCCACCACGCAGAAAGAAGCAATCCCGATGAAGAAAATGTCACGCAGCGTCAGGATGGGCACCGCCGCCTCCCTGGCCGTCGCCCTCGGACTCACCCTCAGTGCCTGTGGAAGTTCCAGCAACGAGCCGGCTGCTTCCACCGGCGACGGGGACCTCCGCTGGTCCTGGTGGGGATCGGACCCCCGCCACCAGGCCAACCAGAAGATCATCGAGCAGTACCAGACCGCCAACCCCGATGTGACCATCGCGGGCGAGTATTCCGACTTCAGCGGGTACTGGGACAAGCTCGCCACCACGACCGCCGGCCGCGACGCCCCGGACGTCATCACCATGGACGAGAAGTACCTGCAGGAATACGCCGGCCGCGGGGCCCTGGCCGACCTCAAGGAGCTTCCGGGCCTGGACCTGTCCAAGTTCGACGAATCCGCCCTCGCTCTCGGGGAATACGAGGACGGCCTCTACGGACTGAGCACCGGGCGCAACGCCTTCACCGTGATGATCAACGAGGACCTCTTCGCGAAGGCCGGGGTAGCCGTCCCCGACACCACCACGTGGACCTGGGACGACTACCACCGGATCTCGAAGGAGGTCAGCGACAAGCTGGGCATGCCGGGCTCCGACTACGGCAACGCCCCCGACGCGAGCTTCCGCATCTGGCTCCGCCAGCACGGTGAGTCCCTCTACAAGGAGGAGGAAGGCACTGTCGGATTCACCGAGGAAACGGCTACCTCCCACTTCGAGAACCTGCTCAAGGTCCGCGACGAAGCCGGCGGAGCAAGTGCCGCACAGTGGACCGAGGATCAGTCCGGCACTTTCGAGGGCCAGAGCTTCCCGAACAACGAGATCGCCATGAGCTGGTACTGGTCGAACCAGCTCGGCGTCCTCCGCGAGACATCCGGCAGCAACATCACCATGCATCAGGCCCCATCGGAAACCGGTGACGCCGCCGACAACGGCATGTACTTCAAGGCCTCGATGTACTGGTCCGTCTCCAGCCAGTCCGATGACCAGGAAGCCGCAGCCGACTTCGTCAACTACCTCGCCAACAACGAGGAAGCAGTGAAGGTGATGCTGGTGGACCGCGGCGTACCGGTGAACCCCGACATGGCTGCAGCGGTGAAGCCCGAACTGAAGGAATCCGACCAGACCGTCGTCGAGTTCCTCGACGAGATCGAGGACGACGTCGCCGAGTCTCCCAAGCCCTCACCGGTGGGAACCGCGGGCGTCCAGGACGTCATCATCCGCTATGACTCCGAGGTGCTGTTCGGCAATCTGACTCCCGAGGAAGCGGCATCCCAGATGCTGAAGGAAATCGACGGCATGATCCAGTAGTCGGCCCTCGATGAAAGGCTGGGTCCGGTACCCGTAGGTGCCGGACCCAGCCTTACTTCTGTTCCGGCGGTGCCCATCGTTGCCGCTCGGCGCTGAGCTTCTCGCCACTGTCCGCCGCCGCATGGATGAGCTGAGCAAGGTAGAGATCCTGGGACGCCTCAGCCAGGCTGTAGAGATCGGGACCGCCCTCGAGGTGCTCACTCATCCGCTCGAGGCAGTCGGCAACGGCCAGTTCGTCGTCGTTGAGGCGGGCGGGGAGGTGCCTGTTCGTGTAGACCCACTCGTCGCCGGCAACGAGCCCGCGGAGGAACTGCCCCTCCAGGTTGCCGCCCTCCCCCGCGCTGACCCGCTGGATCGCGGTGAACATCGGGGTGCGGAAGTCCTTCAGGTACCGGACTTCCGCATCCTTGATCTCGCCACGGTCTCCGCGGATGAGCAGCCGGTTCGCTCGGATCCAGGACCAGTACTGATCGGACGCGAAGTCATAAACCCCCAGTCGGTCGCCGAAATCGAGCCGTGCGGTGACCTGTCGGGCCGTCACGGACCTCTCCGATTCCGGCTCACCGCCTCGGCTCGGCCCCTTCACCAGAGGATATTCGAAGGAATCAGCAGTGATGATCGGACTCTCGAAACCAGCGTTGAGCGCCTTCCGAAGGATGCTCACACCGTGATAGTCGTGGCACTGGGACACGAGGACCTGACTGACGGTCCCCAGCCTGCCCGAAGCCCCGATGCGCAGTTGCGCATTCAACAGGGGCGAGAGATGGTACTGCTCGGCGACCTGGATCACCGCACCACTGTCGACCAGATCGAGCAGGGGCAGCAACCCGGCGACATCGGGCGCGGGGGGAGTCTCCGCCAGCACCGGGAGGCCCAGCGCGGCCGCTTCGGCGATGAGGCCCGGCGCGGCCGGCTTGAGAACCGACACCACAGCGAATTCGGGAGCGGTCGAGGCGGCGAGTTCCGGAAGCGACCGGAACACCGGAACTCCCCAGGTGTCTCCGATCTCCCGGGCGGAACTGTCGCTCCTCGCCACGACCCCGCACACCTGGAACTTCTCCGGGAGGGCACGCGCGACCCGCTGGTAGAACAGGCTCCGCCATCCCGTACCGACGATTGCGAAGCGGATCTTTCCGTTACTGTCTGGCACTTTCCTCGGGCCTCCGGTCTACAGGTTCTGCAAGAAGGCCAGAATACTGTTCTGCGGTGCAGCACAGCTGCGGGCCACCGTCGGCCGCGACCCGGTGGGCGTGGGGTACAGCGATGAAGCACCGGTCGGCCGTCGCGGGCTACGAGGACTGGCCTGCCACCGCTGGTGGTCCGCGTCACCGCAGCAGCAACGCACGGGCGGACCTTCTCGCCTCGATTCTCGGCGTGCCGGCCCAGCAGTCCGTGACCCCGGATTGGGCCGTCCGATCGGAGCAGACGCTCGACGGCGTCCGCCTCAAGGAAATGAGCTGGCAACTGCCGTTCGGGCCCCGCACAGTAGCCTGGTCCGCCGAGCCGGAGCACCACGACGGCGGCCTTCCCGGTGTGTTGTGGCTGCACTGTCACGCTGGCAACAAGTTCATCGGCGCGGAAAGACTCGTGGACCGCGGGGCCAGGACGGCGGGGTCCGTCAGATGCCTGCAGAACGATCTGTACGGGGGCAGGGCACTGGCCAACGAACTCGCCCGCGCGGGCTTCGCCGTGGTCGTCCACGACCCTTTTGCCTGGGGAAGCCGGCGCTTCGATCTCGACCGGCCGCCCGCACGGACAGCAGAATGGCTCTCGGCCAAGCAGGCAGCATGGAAGGCGGAGGGCTTCCTTCCGGATATCGAAACCACCTACAACGCCGCCGCGGCGTTCCACGAGAACACCGTGGCGAAGACTGCCGGGATGCTGGGAACCAGTCTCGCGGGGATGGTGGCCCATGATGATCTGGCCGCACTCGCGGTCCTGCGGGACCTGCCGATCGTTGTTCCGACCCGGATCGGGACCGGCGGATTCTCCGGTGGTGGTGGAAGGGCCCTCGTTCTCGCCGCGCTCGCCCCCGACGTGAGTGCCTGTGTCGTCGCCTGCATGATGACCACGTTCCGGGCGCTCTTCCCCTCGTACCTCGAGCAACATTCGTGGCTCCTCAACACTCCCGGTCTGGCCAGCGCCTTCGAGTGGCCGGAATTGGCGACCCTGGCGGAGAACGCGAGATTCCTCGTGCAGTTCGCCGCGAATGACCCGCTCTTCCCGCCCCACGGCATGCGCGAGGCGGATGAACAGTTGCAGCACCTCTTCGAGCGCGACCGCGCACGGTACCAGGGCACGTGGCATCCGGCAGGGCACGCCTTCACGTCCGGGTTCCTCTCCGAAGCGATCTCCTTCCTCTCCCGAGAGCTGCAAGCACGGTGAGGCCTGCAGCGTGCCGGCCGCCGCGGCACGGACAGCGCGCGACGACTCCACGAAGCCCTGTGAGAAAACGCTTTCTCGCGTAATGTGTCAGGTAACCGATCAAGGAGCAGGAACGAAAACGATGTTGGCTAACGGCAAGGTTCAGGACAGTAGCGCCCTGCAGGTCCAGGTGGAGGTATCAGCGCCCCGCATCGCCTTGGTAGGCGTCCATGGTTTCGGTGCACGGCACCTGGCAAATCTGCAGCGGCTGCAGCTCGAGGGGAGGGTCCTCCTCGTGGCTGTCGCCGACCCGAATCCGCCGGCGCCCGGCGCGCTGGATTCCTCGGTGGGAATCTTCGGCACCCTGGACGAGCTGGTGGCCGCCATTCCCGCTCCCGACGTCGTCATCATCGCCACTCCCATCCACACCCATGCCGCACTCGGGCTGGCGGCGCTCTCCGCGGGCGCGGACGTCTACCTGGAGAAGCCGGCCACAGCCTCACTCGAGCAGTACCGGCAGTTGCTCGACGCCGCCACGACAGCGGGCAGGGCAGTCCAGATCGGGTTCCAGAGCCTGGGCTCGCACGCTCTCCCGGCCATTTCGCGATTACTGCAGGACGGGACGATCGGGCGCCTCCGCGGCATCTCCGCCGCCGGCATGTGGGTACGGGACCTCGCCTACTTCGGAAGGTCCCGGTGGGCGGGCAAGCGCACACTGGACGGCATCGACGTCGTCGACGGGGTCACGACCAACTCCCTGGCCCATGCCGTTGCGACTGCATTGCGCATCGCCGGTGTGCAGGGTGCCGATGACGTCGCGACCGTCGAGACCGATCTCTACCACGCCCACGACATCGAGGGCGATGATACGAGCACGATCCGTATCCGGACGACGCAGGGCGGCACTATTCTCTGCGCGTTCACGCTGTGCGCCGAACGCCAGTCCGAACCCTTCGTCACCCTGCACGGCACCGAGGGTGACGCCGTTTTCTACTACACCTCCGATGTCCTAGAGGTCACCACCGCTGCGGAGGTGCGCCGCGAGACCTTCGAGCGCACCGATCTCCTCGAGAACCTGCTCGACCACCGCTCGAGTGGCACTCCCCTGCTCAGCTCATTGGCCGACAGTGGAGCCTTCATGCGAGCCCTCGAGGCCATCCGGACGGCGGAACCGCCGGTGGGTATCGGCTCCGCCCACGTCACGTGGGCGGGTGACGACGGTGAAGCCCACCCGGTCATCGACGGCATCGAAGACCTGATCCGTAGGGCGACGAAGGCGCAGGCGACGTTCAGTGAGCTGGGGGCACCATGGGCCCGGCCCATCCCGCCCTCGGCCGTACTGGAGGTTGCCGGCAGCACTGTTGCCCAGCGGCAGTCCGGAGACCACGTCACGCCCCTCTCCTCACCCCGGCCCTACCTCCATCCGATCACCACCACGAGCGGGGTTGTCGTCACGGACCATCTGCCGCTGGACCATGTGTGGCATCTCGGTGCCGGCGTGGCCCTGCAGGACGTCGACGGGATCAACTTCTGGGGCGGGCGCACGTATCGCAGGGAAGCGCAGGGCTACGTGTGGAGGGAGGACCACGGCTCCATCAGGACCGCCGGCCTCACCCAGGACGCGGCGAAGCTCCAGGAGCAGCTCGAATGGGTGGGACCGGACGGCCGCGTGCTGCTCACCGAGGACCGGCAGTGGACCGCCACGGGCCTGAGCAGCACGGCGTGGCAGTTGGATCTCGAGTTCACCCTCTCCCCTGCCGGCGCGCAGACGGTGGTCCTGGGCAGCCCGGGATCGAACGGCCGCCCGCAGGGAGGGTACGGAGGCTTCTTCTGGCGGCTACCTGCCTGCAGCGCGGCTTCCATCAGGACCGAACACGCCTCCGGCGAGGACAGCGTGCACGGGAGCACGGCGCCCTGGCTGGCATGGACCGCGGATTTCGAGGGTGGAAGCGCGACACTGGTCTTCTTCGCCGACCCTGAAACGACGGACCCCTGGTTCGTCCGCCATGAGGGCTACCCCGGCGTCGGACTGTCACTGGCATGGGATGCCGTGGTGGAGACCAGGGCCGAGCAGCCCCTGAGGCGTTCGGTCTCGGTGGTCGTGGCCGATGGTGCCCTCGACGACACCGAGGTCGCAGCCCTCGTCGGCGCCGTTGAGGGAGCGCGATGAACAGCCTACGAACCGCCGGCCCTTCCACTGTCCTGGCAGCAAGGACGCCTCCCGGGTCGACCCACGACCGGGAGGAGAAGCGCAGGCGGGTTCTCGGGATCCTCGACCGGGCGGGTGCCGATTCGCTGCTCCTGACGTCGCAGACGGCACTCGCCTGGTACCTGGACGGCAGTCGCATCCATGTAAGCCTTGCAGGCGACCCTGTGGCGGCCCTGCTGGTGAACCGCGACGGTGATCATCTGGTGACCTACAACAACGAGTCGGAGCGGCTCTCCCAGGAGGAGATCCCCCCCGGGGTGGCCGTGCTGAGTGCGCCCTGGTACTCGGACCTGCGCGACGTCACCGCCTGGTTCAGCCCGAAT
>JASLAA010000072.1 GCA_030147325.1 Arthrobacter sp.
TTCGAGGGCGATCCCCTGTGGCAGGATCCGGTGGACGGGAGCTGGGGCATCGAGTACCTGTTCGGAGTGGTGGAACAGCCCCGCGACCCCGCCGACGAGCCGCCCTTCCGCCCCTTCTGGGCCCACAGCCGGGCGGAGGAGCGCAGCGCGTTCGTCCGTTTCCTCGAGTACGTCGCCGAGCGCCGGCGGCAGTACCCGGACCTGCATGTCTACCACTACGCGGCCTACGAGAAGAGTGCACTGCGGCGCCTCTCCCTCGTGCACGTGGTCGGCGAGGACGCCGTGGACACCCTGCTGCGCGAGGGGGTGCTCGTGGACCTCTACGACACCGTGCGCCGCAGCCTCCGGATCTCCGAGCGCTCCTACAGCATCAAGAAGCTGGAACCGCTCTATCTGCGCGGTTCCGTGCGGACGGGGGATGTCACCGACGCGGGTGCCTCGGTGGTGGCCTACGCCGCCTACTGCGCTGCACGGGACGGGGGCGACCGCTCCGGCGCCGCCGGGATCCTCGCGGGGATCGGTGAGTACAACCGCTACGACTGTCTCTCCGCACTTCGCCTCCGCGACTGGCTGCTCGCACTCGGCGGGAACCACGACGGAAAAGGCCCCGAGAGGGAGGACCACGACGCGCACGGCGGTGCGGGATCCACGGGAGGACGCCGGGGGCCGGCCGGCGAGGACCAGGACGTCCCCGTCCCGGATCCCGCCCCCGAGGAGACCCGGCTCCTGGAGCACCTCGCGGATCTGCCACCGGAGGCGGCGGGGCAACCGGACCAGCAGGCCATCGCGCTCGTCGCCGCGGCCGTCGGGTACCACCGCCGCGAACGGAAGCAGTTCTGGTGGTCGCACTTCGATCGCCTGTCCGCACCGTCGCAGGACTGGGAGCAGTCCCGCGACGTCCTGGTGTTCCACACGCTGGAGGTCGTCGAGGACTGGGCGAGGCCGACCCCGCGCTCGAACCCGGCCCGCCTCCTGAGGGGGACGGCCTCCCTCCCCGTTGGAGCGGATTTCCGGGAGGGTTCGTCCTACTTCGCCCTCTACGACGCCCCGGTCCCGGCCGGTGCCGATTCGGCCGACGGCGGCGGCACCGGACGCGGCGGCTGGTTCGGAGTCGAGGTGACGGGCCTGACCGAGGGGACGGACGGCATCGCGACCGTCGAGTTCCGCGAGAAGCTGAGGCGGGGTGCCGCGGAGCGGTCCGAACTGCCCGTGGCCCTCGCACCGGACCAGCCGATTCTGACGACGTCGATGCAGGACGCGCTGGTGGCACTGGCGCACCGGGTGGGCCGCTCCCTCCCCCACGTGCCGGCCGGTCCCGCGCTGGACCTGGTGCGACGGGTTCCGCCCCGGTTCGACGGCGGTGGCGGCCTCGAGCCGGCTACGGGTGGCTCCGGGTATGCGGAGGCCATCACCTCCGCGCTGCAGTCGCTCTCCGACTCCTATCTCGCGGTGCAGGGTCCTCCCGGCACCGGCAAGACCCACGTCGGGGCGGAGGTCATCGAACGGTTGGTGCGGCTCGGCTGGAAGGTGGGCGTCGTCGCGCAGTCGCATGCGGTCGTCGAGAACCTGCTGTGCCGCGCCGTCGAGGCCGGGGTCCCCGCAGCGGTCGTCGCGAAGAAGCCGAGGGACAAGGAAGCGGACCCACCGTGGCGCCTGCGGTCCGACGACGACGTCGCACGCCTTCTCGGCTCGGACGAAGGCTGCCTGGTGGGCGGTACGGCCTGGACGATGACCGGCAGGAACGTCCCCGCGGCATCACTGGACCTGTTGGTCATCGACGAGGCGGGCCAGTTCTCGCTCGCCGACACCATGGCCGTCGCGCAGGCCGCGCGGCGGCTCCTCCTCCTCGGTGATCCCCAGCAACTCCCTCAGGTGACCCAGGGCACCCACCCGGAGCCGGTGGACGCATCGGCGCTGGGCTGGCTGTCGGCCGGGCATGCGACGCTGCCTGCCCGGTACGGGTACTTCCTCGCCGACACCTGGCGCCTGCACCCCGCCCTCTGCCGGGCGGTCTCGGCCTACGCCTACGACGGTCGCCTGACGACGGCTCCCGCGGCGCGCGGGCGTCACCTCGACGGTCCCGGCCCCGGCATCGAGTGCCTGATGGTGGACCATGCCGGCAACGCGACGTCATCGGCCGAGGAGGCGGCCGAGGTCGTCGCGCAGGTGCGGCGGCACCTGGACCTGCCCTGGGTCGGGGAGGCGGGTACCGGGTCCCGCCCGCTCGGGCAGGCGGACATCCTCGTCGTGGCCGCGTACAACGCCCAGGTACAGCTGATCCGGCGGGCACTCGACGCCGTGGGGTACGGGGACATCCGGGTGGGTACCGTGGACCGGTTCCAGGGCCAGCAGGCCGCCGTCGTGATCGTCAGCATGGCGGCGTCCTCCGCCGCGGAAGCGCCGAGGGGCATCGGGTTCCTGCTGGATCGCAACAGGATCAACGTCGCGGTCTCCCGGGGGCAGTGGCGCGCCGTCATCATCCGCTCACCCCGGCTCACCCACCACATGCCCTCGACACCGGCGGCCCTCGAGGAGCTCGGAGCGTTCATCGGGCTCTGCGGCGGCACGGCCTGAGCTCCGCCCCTGGACGCTCCCGGTCGTTAACGAAGAAGCAGGCCGGACCGGAGTCCGACCTGCTTCCCGCGAAAAGATCTAGTGGAAGATCCGGGCCTTAGAGGGGCTGGATGTTCGACGCCTGAGGACCCTTGGGGCCCTGCTCGGTGTCGAAGCTGACCTTCTGGTTCTCATCAAGCGAGCGGTAGCCGCTTGCGTTGATGGCGGAGAAGTGAGCGAACACGTCTGCGCTTCCGTCGTCGGGAGCAATGAATCCAAAGCCCTTTTCAGCGTTGAACCACTTCACGGTACCTGTTGCCATTTTTTTATTATCCTTCTGAAATTCAGACGCGCTCCGACTTTCGGAACGCCCCAGTCGCGGCGTGCTTGTCCGCTTTTTCAGAGACGCGGCCTATCCCGCGAGGGCTAAACCGCGCGAAATACAAATGCGCAACACTACAACTGACACCCACTTAACCAGCCGTTGGAGGGTAATGGCAAGCAGGAGAGCAAAACTTCTTGTTTTCGTGTCCCTCAGGCCGCGATCGGGAGCATGGATCCGGCCACCAGTTCGAAGGATCGCAGCCATGCCTCGGTACTCTCCGCCTGCGTCGCGACGATGAGTTCGTCGGCCTCGACCTGGGCTGCGAAGCGCTCGAGGTAGTCGCTCACGACGTCGGGCGTCCCGACAGCGCTGTACCGCGCCATCTCGGCCATCTGCTGGCCGCCCGGGGAGGCGAGGATGGCCTCGGCCTCCTCACGCGTGAACGTCTGCCCGCGTCCGAGCAGGAGGCTCACGCGGCGAAGCATCGCCTCGTGGAACTCGTGATGCGCATCGTTGGCACTGTCCGCGGCAATGACGTTGACCCCCGCGATGAAGTGGGGTGCGGACAACTGCTCGGAAGGGGTGAACTCCCGGCGGTAGATGCTCGCTGCGTCCTGCAGGGCCTGCGGGGCGAAGTGTGACGCGAATGCGAACGGCAGACCGAGGGCGGCAGCCAGCCGCGCCCCGAACAGTGAGGACCCGAGGATGTACAACGGGACGTTGGTGCCTCTGCCGGGCGTGGCCTGGACGCCCGGCACGCGCGTCTGTCCGGACAGGTAGCCCTGCAGCTCGAGCACGTCCTGCGGGAAGCTGTCCGCAGCCATCGGATCCCTGCGCAGCGCGCGTGCGGTGTTCTGGTCACTGCCGGGGGCGCGGCCGAGACCGAGGTCGATACGTCCCGGGTGCAGGCTCTCGAGCGTCCCGAACTGCTCGGCGATGGTCAGCGGCGAATGATTGGGGAGCATGACCCCGCCGGAGCCCAGCCGGATGGTCGAGGTGTGGGCCGCGACGTGGGCTATCAGGACGCTGGTCGCCGACGAGGCGATGCTGCCCATGTTGTGGTGTTCGGCGTACCAGATCCGGCGGTAGCCCCACTTCTCCGCGTGCTGGGCCAGCGAGACGCTGGACGCGAACGTCTCCGCGGGCGTCGAGCCTTCGGCGACCTGCGCCAGATCCAGGATGGACAGGGGAACAGTCATGGGTGTGCCTCTCGATTCGGAACCACCGCGGGCATGCCGCGGGCCTGTTGAGGGAACGGTTGCCTCGGCGTATCTATTTCCGGGGTGCGGGCGGCACCTGCCGCGCGTCGTGCCGGGCAGCGCCGGGCGCACCGACGCCGAACGGGCACAACGCCGCCTCATCCACGTGCCGCTGGGGCGCTTCGCCGAACCCGACGAGCTGGCCGCGGCCGTGGCATTCCTCGCCTCGGACGATTCTTCCTTCATCACCGCCAGTCAGTTCATGGTGGACGGCGGTATCACCGGCGCCTACGTCACGCCCCTGTAGCGGGACGACGGAAGCGGCGCCGGTCTGCTTGACTGGAACCATGCCGCACAGCGACCAGCCGATGA
Source organism: Arthrobacter sp. (assembly GCA_030147325.1). Lineage (GTDB taxonomy): Bacteria > Actinomycetota > Actinomycetes > Actinomycetales > Micrococcaceae > Arthrobacter_D. The sequence continues at coordinate 4,450 of JASLAA010000072.1, forward strand.
CCGAGACAGATCTCCGCGCACGCCAGGACCTCCTGGTGCGTGAACTCTCCGTGGAGCAGAACACAGCCCGGCTGCAGGCCCTGAGCGACGAGCTGGAGATCGTCCAGCGGCGCCTCGAGCAAGCGCGCACCAGCTGATACCAGGCGTCATCCCTCCGCCCGGAACCGTCCGCCCGGGCTGCGCCGGAGCTCGCGCGCGGACCTGGGTCCGCCGCCCCCGCGACGCGTGCCGTCCCGTGTTCGGGAGGTAACCGCGCTACCCATCGATCGGCCGACGCCGCAGGACAGGAGACCCGTGCATTCCGCACCGACTGCGAGGCCCGGCCTCAGCGAACCCGTCCTCGCCGGGATCGTCACGGCCCTCGTCGGCTTCACCTCGTCCTTCGCCGTCGTCCTCGCCGGTCTCCGGGCGACGGGCGCGACGCCCGAGCAGGCCGCGTCAGGACTCCTCGCGCTGACCGCCGTCGTGGGCCTGGGCATCATCCTGCTCGCGCTGCGGTACCGCATTCCCGTGACCCTGTCCTGGTCCACGCCGGGAGCGGCGCTGCTGGCCGGTGCGAGTATCCCGGCCGGCGGCTGGCCGGCCGCGGTGGGCGCCTTTGTCGTGACAGGACTGCTCATCGTGCTGACCGGAGCCGTGCCCTGGCTCGGGCGGCTGGTGGCCCGCATCCCGCAGCACCTCGCACAGGCCATGCTGGCGGGAGTGCTCCTGCCCCTGTGCCTCGCCCCGTTCCAGTCCCTCGGGTCCATCCCGCTCCTGGTGCTCCCGGTGATCCTCGTGTGGGTCGCGGCGTCCGCCGTCGCGCCGAGGTGGGCCGTGCCGCTCGCGCTCGCGGCGGCCCTGGTCGTCATCGCCCTCCAGCTCGTGCGGAACGGTACGGTGATCGAGCCGTCGTCGCTGGTTCCCGGACTGGTCGTCACACCGCCTGCGGTCGACCCCGCCGCGCTGATCGGCATCGCCCTGCCCCTCTACGTCGTGACGATGGCGTCGCAGAACCTCCCCGGCGTCGCCGTCCTCGCGTCCTTCGGATACCGCGCGCCCTGGCGTCCGGCGCTGGCCGTGACGGGGATCGGCACCGCCGTCGTCGCCCCCTTCGGCGGGCACGCCGTCAACCTGGCAGCGCTCTCCGCCGCCCTGTCGGCGGGCGAGGGCGCGGGCGCGGACCGTGATCGGCGCTGGATCGCGGCACTCTCGGCCGGGCTCTCCTACCTCGTGCTCGCGGGTGTGTCCGGCGCACTCGTCGTCGTCGTGGGTGCTGCGCCGCCCGGGCTCGTGGAGGCCGTCGCGGGACTCGCGCTGATCGGCACCATGGCGACGGCGGTGACGGCGTCGTTCACCGACCCTGCAGGCCGGATGAGCGCAGCCGTCACGTTCCTCCTGGCGGCATCGGGTCTCACCATCGCCGGGGTCGGGGGCGCGTTCTGGGCACTCGTCGGCGGACTCGTGGTGCGGGCCTGCCTGGAACGCGGAGCCCTGCGGCCCTAGACGGCGGTGGTCGGCGCCTGGCTCTCGTCACCCTGCTCGCGCGCCTTACGCTGCCGGGCCCGATCCAGAGCGTTGATCACCGGAGCGGCGGTGATGCCGTGCACCACGATGGAGAGCACGATGACGAGCCCGCCGATACGCCACAGCGCGGCCTCGTCAGCCCCGAACTCGCCCTTGGACAGCGCATAGCTCAGGTAGTAGATCGAACCGATGCCGCGCACCCCGAAGAAGGCGAGCACGCCCCGCTCCCGCGGCCCGGTCTTGCCGCGCGCGAGACTGAGCCAGGCCGTGACCGGCCGCACCAGCAGGAGGAACGCGACGGCGACCACCACCTCGAGCGGGCGCAGGCCCTCGAACAGCCCGCGGGCCACGGCGCCGCCCAGCAGGACGAGCACGACGACGGTCAGGAGTCGCTCGAGCTGCTCGATGTAGCTGTGCAGGACCCCGTGGTAGCCGTGCGTCTGCTCCCCGGCCCGGATGGTCACGGCGCAGACGAACACCGCGATGAAGCCGTAGCCCTCCAGGGCCTCGGTGACGCCGTAGGTCAGGAAGGTCGCCGCGAGCGCCACGAAGCCCTCGGAGTAGTTTGCGAGCCGGACACTCTTGACCGGCGTTCTGAAGAACACCCGACCGAGCATCTTGCCGATTCCGAACCCGAGCGCGCAGCCGACGATCATGCGCCACAGGACGTCGAGCAGAGCCCACTCCGGGAACCACGCAGAGGGCGCGTACCCGACCGTGCTCATCAGGATCGCGAGGTAGACGAACGGGAAGGCCAGCCCGTCATTGAGCCCCGCCTCGGAGGTCAGGCCGAAGCGCACTTCGTCCTCCGCCTCGAGATCCTCCTCGGACTCCGACGGCTCACCCACCTGCACCTCGGAGGCGAGCACGGGGTCCGTCGGTGCCAGCGCGGCCGCGATCAGCAGGGCGGACGCGAGGCCCAGGCCGAGGATCCACAGGCCCATCAGCGTCACCGCGAGGATGCAGAGCGGCATCGCGATGCCGAGGAGCCGCCATGTCGTGGACCAGCTACGCCAGCCGATACGCCGGTCGAGGGCCAGCCCCGCGCCCATCAGGGAGATGATGACGCAGACCTCGCTGAGGTGGACCGTCACGTCGCTGTACTTCAGCGGATCCGGGTCGGGCAGATCGCGCGCGAAGCTGAAGACGAGGATGCCGGCGGCGAGGAAGACCATCGGCATCGAGACGGGAGCCCTCATGAGCAGCCGCGGCAGGAGCGCCGCCGCGAACACGGCGATCCCTGCCGCCGCGTAGATGATGCTTGCTGCTTCGAACACGCAGACCTCTTCTTCCCGCCCCCGATGCTTGCCCTAAGCCTCCTGATCAACAGTAGGGCAGGGAACGGTGACCGCACGGCGCGGGGCGGAAAGCCCCGGCCGGTGGCCGGCACGGACGACTCGTGGCAGAGGAGCGTCACCGCCGCGTGAGAGCATGGAATTATGCCCATTTCCAGCCACCCCATGGTCGATGTCACCGACATCATCCGCATCGTGGGAGGAGCAGCGTTCCAGCGCGGGCAGACGTACGCCAAGGACGGCGCCGTCAGTTCACTGGCCTGGGACGCGGAGTCCAAGGTCCTCACCGGGAAGGTCCGCGGCACCGCACCGTCGGACTACCGGACCAAGCTCCGCCTCGGGATCAAGGGGGACGGCCGCTTCCGCCCCCTGGAGAACTTCTGCAGCTGCCCCATCGGGGCGGACTGCAAGCATGTCGCCGCGACCGCGCTGCAGAGCAACACCGAGAATCTCCTCACCCAGCACGAGCGTGAGCTCGGCGCGCGTACCGCACCGCCACCGTCCGTGCCCGAGGGCTGGCAGACCTCCCTCACGGAACTGCTCGAGGCCGATACCGGACCCGCCGAGGCACCCGCTGCCCTGACACCGCTCGGACTCCAGTTCGAACTGCGGACCCCCGAGGTCGCGGTGCAGAGATGGGGCTCGGCGGCCGAGCGGCAGGGCCAGCGCACGCTCAACACGCGCCTCGGAGTCCGGCCGGTCAGCCAGAACGGCAAGGGCAAGTGGATCAAGAACAACCTGTCCTGGGGCAGCATCAGCTACCAGACGTACGGGCTGAAGCTGGACGCGGACCAGCACCGCTGGTTCTCCCAGTTCCCGGCCCTCCATCGCGGCACCGGGGTCAACTATTTCGGCAACAACGACTCCTGGCTGTACCTCGACGACTTCAGCAACCCGCTCCTCTGGCAGTTGCTCGACGAAGCGCAACGCCTCGGTATCGCCTTCATGGGCTCCAAGAAGTCGGTCACGATCGAGCTCGCGGGCCGGGCGACGCTCAAGCTCGACGCCACCGAGACCGAGGACGGCTCCCTCCAGCTCTGCCCGGCGCTCGACGTCGACGGTCGTCCGCATCCCTCGGACACCGCCCACGTCATCAGCACCCACGGTATCTACACCGTCGCACCCGATGACACCATCACCCTGGCGCCGACCTCGCGCAGGCTCACGCCGAAGGACATCGAACTCCTGCAGCGCGGGCGCGCCGTCGTCGTCCCGGAGGAGGAGAAGTCCCTCTTCCTGCAGGAGTACTACCCGAAGCTGCGGCAGTCGATCGAGGTGGAGAGCAGTGACGGCAGCGTGGAGCTGCCCGAGATCCAGCCTCCCGTGCTGGTGCTGACCACCGCCTACGCCACCGACGGCTCGGTGGCCCTCGACTGGCACTTCGACTACCCGCTGGGTGGCACCATGCAGCGCCGGGCCTTCCGCCGGGGCGGTCCGGGCAGCGACGACGGCTATCGCGACGCCGATGCCGAGGACGCCCTCGCCACGGCCGCACGCCAGGTGCTCGGCTCACTGCCCATCAGGTCACTGCGGCTCGAGGACATGCAGGCCGTCGAGTTCGCGGAGGACGTGCTGCCGCGGCTCATCGAGCTCGACGGCGTGGCGGTCGAGGTGGTCGGGGAGAAACCCGACTACCGGGAACTGACGGAGACGCCCACGCTCCGGGTCAGCACCGTGGAGACGGACAATCGCGACTGGTTCGACCTCGGCGTCATGGTCACGGTCAGCGGCCGCACCATCCCCTTCGATTCGATCTTCCGTGCGCTCGCGCAGGGCCGGAAGAAGCTGAAGCTCGTCGACAACACCTACCTGTCGCTCGAGCAACCCGTCTTCGACCAGCTGAGGGACCTCATCGAGGAGGCCCGCTCGCTGAGCGAGTGGGATCCGGAGTCCGGACTGCAGATCAGCAGGTACCAGGCCGGACTCTGGGCGGAGTTCGAGGACCTCGCGGAGGAGACCGAGCAGGCGCAGTCGTGGCGGGACGCCGTCAGCGGCCTGCTCGAGCTCCAGGACGTCGCAGCCACGCCCGTGCCGGCGGGCCTCGTCGCCGAGATGCGCCCCTACCAGGCCGAGGGATTCAGCTGGCTGGCCTTCCTGTGGCGGCACCAGCTGGGCGGGGTGCTGGCCGACGACATGGGACTGGGCAAGACCCTGCAGGCCCTGGCGCTCATGGTCCACGCCAAGGAGAACACGGGGCTCTCCGCACCGTTCCTCGTGGTCGCACCCACCTCGGTGGTGCCGAACTGGTCGAACGAGACCCACCGCTTCGCACCCGGGCTCAAGGTCGTCGCCATCGCCGACACCCAGGGCGCGTCGGCGTCCCCGATCTGCTCGCGCAGGGGGATGCCGGACGCGCCCTGGGTGTCGGCGATGGCGACGACCTTGAGCCCGGGTGCAAAGCGGTGGGTCTCGTTCGACCAGTTCGGCACCACCGAGGTGGGGGCGACCACGA
>JASLAA010000219.1 GCA_030147325.1 Arthrobacter sp.
CGTCGGCGATGGACGGCTGGGCGGTCAGCGGCGAGCCGCCCTGGACGCTGGTGAGCCACGCGGAGCCGGAGGAGCACCTGCGGGGCAGGCCCTCGCCGCACGCCGATTCCGGCGGGGTGTCGCTCGCGCCCGGCGAGGCGACGTTCATCCTCACCGGAGGAGTGGTCCCGCAGAACGCGCACGGCATCCTCCGGACCGAGCACGGCGCCGTCCGCGGCGGCACACTCGAACGGAACGGGTCCGCACGACCCGACGAGCCCTCGCTCCACGAGCACGTGCGGCCCGCAGGGGAGGAGGCCGAGGAGGGCTCCGAGGCCATCCCCGCCGGAGTCGTCCTGAACCCTGCGCAGATCGCCCTGGCCGCGGTGTGCGGGCACGACACGCTCGCCGTCCTCAGGGCGCCGCGCGTGTCGCTGCTCATGACGGGCGACGAGGTGATCGAGCACGGCCTGCCGCACCCCGGCCAGGTGCGGGACACCTTCGGCCCCCAGCTGCCCGCCTTCGTGGCGATGCTCGGCGGCCACGTCGACGTCGCCGGGCGCGCGAAGGACGACCTCGACGACGTCCTGGCGGCCATCAGCGCGGAACCGACCGACGAGTTCTCCCTGGCGCGGGCGTCCGGTGACGTCCTCATCACGACCGGCGGCACGGGCAGTTCCTCCGCGGACCACATCCGCCGGGCACTCACCGAACTCGGGGCGGAACTGATCATCGACGGCATCGCCATGCGACCGGGCCATCCGACGCTGCTGGCGCGCCTGCCGGACGGCCGCTTCCTCGTGGGGCTCCCGGGCAATCCCCTCGCCGCGATGATGGCCATGCTCACGGTGGCCGGTCCGCTGCTCGCGGGACTGCGCGGGTCCGCCCTGGAGGAGCCGCGGACGGTGACGAGCGCACACGCCTTCGAGCCGCTGCCCGGCAGGACCCGCCTCGTGCCGTACCGCGCCGAGGCCGGGCGGGCCGTTCCCAGCACGCACCAGCGCTCCGGCATGCTGCGGGGCCTCGCCTCCGCCGACGGTGTCCTGGTGATCCCGTCCGAGGGCTGTGCCGCGGGCGACGCCGTACCGGCCCTGTCGCTGCCGTGGGTGGTCGGCTGACGCGACGCCGACGCCGGGGACGCTGTCCACACCCCCGGACCACGGCCCCGAGGGTCCGGACGCCCGCCTGGGTCAACTAACCTCGAGACAGGACCGAGGCAAGGAGCGCAGCATGAACCGGGTCACCCAGCGACGCCGCATCACCAAGTTCCGTATCGGGGGCCAGGCCGGGCGCCGCGAGGACGTGCTGGCGGGGGAGGAACCGCTCGAGATCCGCCTCGGCGGCAGCGCCTTCACGGTCACCATGCGTACACCGGGGGACGACTTCGACCTCGTCGCCGGCTTCCTCGTCTCCGAGGGTGTGGTGTGGGAGCCGGGCCAGCTGCCGAGCCTGCGGTACTGCGCCGGCGTGGACGAGAACGGCCAGCAGACCTTCAACGTGGTGGAGGCCCAGCTCCGCCCGGGCGTCGAGCTCCCCGACACCGCGATGGAACGCCACGTGTACACCTCGAGCTCGTGCGGCATCTGCGGCACGGCGTCGATCGACGCGGTCCGGAAGTCATCGCGGTTCGACCTGCACGACGACACCGCGCCGGTGGACCTCGGCGTCCTGGCGTCCCTGCCCGACCGCCTACGCGAGAGCCAGAAGCTCTTCGACCGTACCGGTGGCGTCCACGCCGCGGGCCTGTTCACCTCCGAGGGCGAGCTCCTGTGCCTCCGGGAGGACGTGGGCCGGCACAACGCCGTGGACAAGGTGGTGGGCTGGGCGCTCCGCGAGGGCATGCTGCCCCTGCGCGGGACCATCCTCCAGGTCTCGGGGCGGGCATCCTTCGAGCTCGTGCAGAAGGCGCAGCTCGCGGGCATCCCCGTCCTCGCCGCCGTGAGCGCGCCGTCGTCCCTGGCCGCGGACCTGGCCGACGACGCCGGCCTCACCCTTGTGGGCTTCAGCCGCGGGACCTCGCTGAACTGCTACTCGCACCCGGACCGGATCGCGGCCTAGTCCGTCGGGCGGGCGGGCGTCGTCGCGCCCTTCGGGGTACGCGGAGCGTGTCGGCGCGGGACACGCCGCTGATCAGGCGGGATCCGCTGCGGATGCCGTGCAGGAACCCCGAACGGCGTCAGAACGGGTTGAGCAGACGCTGCACGAAGCGGCGCGTCCGCTCCTCGCGAGGATTGCGCAGCACCTGGTCGGGATGGCCGTGCTCCACGACGACGCCGCCGTCCATGAACACCACCTCGTCAGCCACCTCGCGGGCGAAGGCGAGCTCATGGGTGACGATCACCATCGTCCAGTCCTCCTCGGCGAGCTCCTTGATGACCGTGAGGACCTCGCCCACCAGCTCGGGATCCAGGGCTGACGTCGGCTCATCGAACAGCAGCAGGTCCGGCTGCAGGGCCAGCGCGCGGACGATCCCGACGCGCTGCTGCTGCCCGCCGGAGAGGTTGAAGGGGTAGTCGTCCCGTTTCGCGGCAAGGCCCACGCGTGCGAGGAGTCGCTCGGCGTCCGCGACGGCGTCCTTGCGGGGTCGCTTCTGTACCCGCACCGGGCCCTCGATGATGTTCTCGAGCACCGTCATGTGTGGGAAGAGGTTGTAGTTCTGGAAGACCATGGCGCTGTGGTCGCGGAGGGACAGCACCTCCTTCTTCGAGATCCTGCCGGAGAAGTCGACGGACCTGCCGCCGCGGAAGGTCACGGTTCCGCCGTCGGGCGTCTCGAGTCCGTTGAGGCAGCGCAGCACCGTGGTCTTGCCGGAGCCGGACGGTCCCACGAGCGCGACGACCTTGCCGCTGTCGATGCGGAGGTCGATCGACTTCAGCACCTGGTTGTCGCCGAAGGACTTCTGCAGGCCGGTGGCGGTGAGCAGGGGGCCCTCGGTGACAGGCGGTTGCAGCGGGTCAGTGGGCGACATAGCGGTCCAACCTCTTCTCGAGTGCGGACTGGCCGCTGGACAGGACGAGGCAGAACACCCAGTAGATCGCGGCGGCCTCGAGGTAGATCAGCATGAACTGCCCGGAGAAGGATGTGATCTGCTGGGCCTGGCGGAACAGCTCCCCGACGAGGATCAGCGAGGCGAGGGAGGTGTCCTTGACGAGGCTGATGAACGTGTTGGACAGCGGTGGCACGGAGACGCGCGCCGCCTGGGCAGGATGACCCGGCGCAGGGCGACCGCGCGGGACATGCCGATCGTATGGCACGCCTCCCACTGGCCCTTCGGTACGGACAGGATCGCGGCCCTCAGGATCTCGGCGGCATAACCCCCCACATTGAGCGAGAACGCGATGATGGCGCTCGGCCAGGGGTCGATGGTCAGCCCGATCGACGGAAGCCCGTAGAAGATGACGAACAACTGCACCAGCAGCGGTGTGCCGCGGATCACCGAGACGTAGAACCGGGCGATGGCCGAGAGGACGGGCTGCCCGCTGATCCGCATGAGGGCGACGACGAGGGCCAGCGCAAGTCCCAGCACGAACGAGGCGAGGGACAAGGGGATGGTGCCCGTCAGGCCGCCCACCAGCATGGGCCAGAAGGACGTGCTCAGCAGTTCCCAGTCCATCAGTCAGCTCCTCCGGTCCTGCGCGCCGGCGTCACTCGCTGACGTCGGAGCCGAAGTACTTCTCCGAGATCTCGGCGAGCGTACCGTCGGCGCGCAGTTCCCCGAGGGCCGTGTT
>JASLAA010000226.1 GCA_030147325.1 Arthrobacter sp.
TTGGCTTTCAAGCAGCGGACCGCTACCAGCTAGCCGCCGCGCATCAGGTCCAGCTATTCGCCGAAAGCGGACAACTTGCTCGAGAGATCGCTTGGTCACGCCCCCTCACCGTGTTGTCCCACTGAGCGGTCCCTCGATGGACACTCGCAAGCCACCCCCTTGTGAACACCTTCAGGGGCCCTTGAGAGCGGAGGCCGCCGCTGCGACCAATCATCGAAGGCGGGCCTTCGGAGCCTCCCGTGCTGTCGGCCAGCCGTGACAGACTCCGAAGGTGAATGCCATCTACCCGGCTACGGATCCGCACGACCACGGCGAACTGGATGTGGGCGACGGCCAAACGCTCTATTGGGAGATAGTCGGCAACCCCGACGGACTACCGGCAGTGTGGCTGCACGGCGGCCCAGGCAGCGGCAGTAACTCCGGTGACGGGCGCTACTTCGATCCCGCCGTCTATCGAGTGGTGCTGTTCGACCAGCGCGGTTGTGGTCGAAGTCGGCCCTTGGCCAGCGATCCCGGAGCCGACCTGGCGGTGAACACTACCGAGCACTTGATCGGGGATCTTGAACGGCTGCGCAAGCATCTGTGTATCTCTAGTTGGGTGGTGGCGGGGATTTCTTGGGGAGTCACGTTGGGTTTGGCCTATGCCCAGCGTCACCCGGACCGGGTGCTGGCAATGGTCCTGGCTGCGGTCACCACGGGCACCCGCCGGGAGATCGATTGGATCACGCGTGAGGTGGGGAGGATCTTTCCGCACGAGTGGAACCAGTTCCTCCAGTTCGTCCCCGAGCGGGAGCGGAGCGGGGATCTCGCAGCTGCCTACAGCCGGCTGCTGGCTAACCCTGACCCTGTCGTGCGGGAGGCAGCTGCCCGGGCTTGGTGTACTTGGGAAGACACGCACGTGTCGTTGGCGCCGGACTGGAGTCCGAGCCGTCGATACGAGAGCGCCTCGTTCCGGATGGTGTTCGCGCGTCTGGTCACCCATTACTGGAGTCACGGCTGCTTCCTCGCCGACGCTCAACTCCTCACTGGCCTACCCCGCCTGGCTGCTATCCCCGCGGTGCTGATCCATGGCCGTCACGACGTGTCTGGGCCGCTGGACACGGCATGGACACTACAGAAAGCATGGCCTGACAGCCGCCTCGTTGTCCTCGATGCCGGCCATGGAGGCGGCACTTTCTCCGACGAGCTAAGGACAGCCCTCGACGGCTTCCGCGATCTCCACGAACCCGATCCCCGCTGAACTTGCACTACGGCGCACGCATCCGGCAGAGCCGCCGATCGAAAGTGGAGCCGCATCCAGGCGGACATCGGGTAGCACCCGTGCGCGCGTCCGGTAAGGGACCGGCAATCGAGACGGGGTGGAATGGAGCAGGATGCCATTGTGAACGCACGCGTAGCGGATGAGCTTGTCGAGCTAGAGCCGATCTTTCACCGTCTCCCGGCAGGGTCGGACCGTGCCGCAATCGAGGCGATCATCGAGCCCACCTTCTTCGAGGTCGGTGCGTCCGGCAGCGTCTATCGACGCGACTTCGTGTTGCGTGTTGTCGAGCAGCGTTATCTCGACGGCACCGACCCGAACGACGACGCGTGGAAGATTGCTGACTTCGATGCGGCTGACGTGTCGGACGATCTTGTTCTCGTCACGTACCACCTCGTGTTCGACGGGCGGCCCTCCCGCCGATCAACACTCTGGCGGCGCCACGAAGAGGGCTGGCGTGCGATCTATCACCAGGGGACCGCGCAAAGCGCGTGATGCGCGACCCCACACCCAACCTCGGAGACCGATCCCCCGTCGGACACGGCGAAGTTGCGGCCTACGGCCGAGCGATGTCGTATGTCACGCGGAGGAGGCCGTCGCCTTCGCTGCTGTGGTGTCCGCGCATGGTCAGGAGCACGTCGTCGGTGAGGTCCCCGAAGAGACGGTGTCCTCGCCCGATCAGGACGGGCGCGATTGAGACAGTTATCTCGTCGACGAGTCCCGCCGCCAGGAATGCCTGGATGGTGCGACCGCCGTCGATGTAGACCCGTGTGGATGCTCCGGTGTCGAGCATGCTGGCGGCGTCCACGACCGTGCGCGCAACCTCCACCCGGTCGTCTGGATCGATCGTCGTGCTCAGCACAATGACCCGCTTTTTGTGGAATGGCCAGGAGTCGAAGCCCAGGACCGTCTCGTAGGTGGAGCGTCCCATCACGAGCGTGTCGATCGTCGGGAAGAACGTTTCCCAGGTGAGGGCGGGGTGCCGCGTCACATCCGTGGTGTGAGGTCGAGGAATGGGGGCCGTGAGCCAGTCGAGATCACCATCGGGTCGCGCGATGAACCCATCGAGGCTCGTGCCGATGAACGCGCATCCTGTCCAGGAGCGATCGTGGGTCATGTCCAGCCTTTCAAAAGGTCGTCGAGAGTGCGGGTGGGCGGGCTCGGTTCGAGCTCGACGGCACGGCGGTACAGGCTGCCGTGCAGCGCGTCCAGCAAGATCAGCGAAGCGCGGTGCGGATCCACGTCCGTACGCAGCGGGAGGTGCTCGAGCAGTACGGCCAGGTAGCGGGCCTGCTTGCTCCAGCCGTCGCGTAGCAGGGAGGCGGCTACAGGGGACCCGAGGTCGCGCATCAAAGCGCCCAGGCCGGAGACGGCTGCCGCAGACGACGGAGCGGCGAAGTTCTCGTCGATGTAGGCACGCAGCTCGGTCAGCTCATCACCTGGGACGGTGGGGGCATCCGGGATGTGTTGGATCCACCGCCGTGTCAACGCGAGCAGCAACTCCTCCTTCGAACCGAACCGCTTGATCAGACCTGCTGGGCTCATGCCAGCCGCCGGTGCAACGTCGTGCAGGGTCCACGGCGCCATACTCGGGTGCGCGGCCAGAGCCGCGTCGATGGCGTCGAGCAACTGCTCGTCGGATCTGCTCTGCGGTCTCGCCATGCCATTAGTGAACCACGGTTCACTATCTATCGGTGACATGTCTCACCCGGCGGGGCATCCCCTAACGTCCATTCCCGGGGCGAATCTCGCTGGTGTTTGGGGTGGCGCAACGCTAGGGGTGTATCGCGGCCGCGGGATCTGCTGAGCAGTGACCGCGGCTCGCGCTGCCTCCGCGCTTGCTCTTGCTCAGACATTGGTGCATTGAAGATGTCTACGACGACGCCCTATCCGTGGTGACCGCCCGAGGGCATAACCGACATCAACGCCTGGTGGCATCACGGACGTCGATGGAACCTATCGAAGGGCCTAAGAAGAATCGGCTTCGGCTTCCGGACGATGTGCCCGATACGGCATCGTCGATGCGCTTAAATTCATGCAGCGCCTGATGAATGGTTTCTGACGACTACTGATCACTGACCCTGCGGGCGATGATTGTGTAGGTGCAGGGTATGAGCTCTCGCTCGGCCTCGGGCCATGCGAATCCATCCGAGACTTTTTCCATCCGCGGTGAGAACTTCCACGGGATGGTTTGGCCTTCTTCGAGCCGGAGGATCTGCAGGCCGGCGCCGATGAGGGCGTTGATGATGTCGGATATTGGGTGAGCCCATTGGAAGGTACGGGAGTGTTCCACCGTGCCGTCACCTGCGTAGGTTGTGGCGTCGTCCCAGACTTGGGCTTGCCCATTGTTGAAGTATGGGTAACGGACTTGGAGAGGGTCGGCGTGCTCGTCGATGGAGTAGAGCGCGGGGTGGCCGTCCCGGATGTAGAACGTCCCCCCGGGACGGAGTAGGTCGAAGACCTGTGCAGCCCAACGCTCAAGATCGGGAAGCCAGTTGATCGTACCGATGCTCGTATAGACCAAGTCGAAATCGCCTTCTACAGCGTCGCGGGCCTCGAGAACGTCGGTCTCCACCCACGTAGCCTCGATACCTAATCGGCCAGCCAGATTGGCTGCCGATGCCAACGCGGCAGGGGAGAAGTCCACCCCGGTGACCCGAGCCCCAGCCCGCGCCAGGGAAAGAGTGTCGGTACCGATGTGGCACTGAAGGTGACAAACATTCAGGCCGAGAATGGTGCCGTTCGGTAGATACGGTCCGAGTGTCGCCAGATCAGCTCGAACGATTCCGCTCAGGTGATCGGGATCATCGAGTTCGGATACGGGGTAGGACTCTTCATGCAGAGGAACGCGATCCTCCCAATTCTCCAAATTCACAGCACGCGCGGAATCCCAATCAACGTCGACACGATCATCACTCATGCAAGGAGTCTAGGTACCACACTCCTCAACCCCTTGAAACGCCCGCATCAGTAAACTGAAGCGGCAACCTAGCGCCATCGCTTATGCCCGCCGAAGGGACCCCCTGCTGGACGGTCCCGGAGCGTTCGCCGCGTGAGGTCGGGTTTGCACCTACCGCAGCGTCATGTGGTCTGCTCGAAGCACACCCCGTCCCGCTCCGAGAGGTCCGTCATGCATCCGTTCCCGGCCCCGCCCCGACAGGTCCTGATCGGCGACGCTGCGGCGTTCGTCGGCATCACACCCCGCGCGATCCGCCACTACCACCAGATCGGCCTCCTGCCCGAGCGGGAGCGGGGCGGCGACGGCCGCCGCCGGTACGGTTACGAGGAGATCATCCGGCTGCTCTGGATCCGACGCATGGCCGACGCCGGGATCGCCCTCGACGACATCCGCGACGCCTTCGACGGCGCCGCACCAGATGGCGCCGACGGCGAGGACGAGATCGCAGGCGTCCTCGCGCGACTGCAGGGCACCCTCGCCGCGCAGGAGGACGAGCTGCAGCGGCGGCGGGCCTCGGTGCAGCGCATGCGGACCCTCGGCAGTCGGCTGGGACTGCTCGACGGTCTCGTTTCCGGCCGCCTCGAGGGCGCGCCGGCGGGCACGCTGCGCCAGGACGACCTGGACGTCCTGCTGGTCACCGAGCGGATCTTCGGTCCGCTCGGTGCCGCCGTCCAGGCTGGCCGCTTTCTCGCTTTGGCCGCCGATCCGGCACTGCGAGCGGAATCAGACCGGATCGACGCCGCCGAGGAGGCGCTGGACGACACGGTCCCTGTCGATGACCCCCGGGTGGCGCAGGTGGCGGCCGAGCGGCACGCTGTCGAGACCGCGCTGATGCGCGCCATCGAGGAGTCCGGTCAGCTGGAGGAAGAGGACGCTCTCTTCGATGCCTGGGACGAGTTGCACCCGCCCGAGGACGCCGACGCGGCGCCCCGCCCAAAGTCGGCAGAGGGCTCCCGCGTCAGGAGCGCGGCGGAGGTCATTCGGAGCATGCCCTACGACTTCTCCCCGGCCCGCCTGCGCTGCATAGAGCTGGCGGTGCACCTCGGCGCGCCGGCAGCGCCGACGCCTTAAGCGGGGCCTGCAGCCTCGCCGCTGACGCGACCTTGGCCGGCCAGCGTCCGGTGAGCGATCGGCTATCGGGGCGCTGGTGATGAGTCATTCATGGGGGGAGGGGCTCACATTCCGTGCGGGGTCAAGGGCGTCGAGGAGTTCGTGGAAGGCCCGGTCGGTGCGGCCGGTGTCGGCGGTGGCGTCGAGGTCCATCAGCAGGCCGCGGATCACGGCGAGGACGAGGGTTGCGGACTGGGGCCGTCCGATGCTGCGCAGGCCGTCCTCAAGCGGCTGCAGCCAGTCGGTGGTCGCTATGCGCCGGAATCCAGGCCATAGCGACTGCTCCGCGTTCTCCCGTAACTGACTGAACATGCGCAGGTACGGCCGCCCGTCGGGACCGGTCATCGCGGACCACGCTCGAGCCAGAGTGATGGTGTACGCCTCGTCAGGGCGCATGCGCAACAACTCGCCGAAGCTGTCGAGCTGGCGTTGTCGCGCCTGCCGCAGGATCGCCCGCAACAACTCGTCCCGGGTGCCGAAATGGTAGAGAAGCATCCGAGCTGACGTTCCGGTGGCACGGACGAGAGGATCGAGCCGGTCGGGAAGCCCGAACTCCAGGGCGTGATCGGTGCACCTCTCGAGAAGCTGGTCTGCTATCTCCGGTTGCCGGTGCCTCCCCATAAGACCATCTTTTCACGTAATAATTCGTACATGTACCGTGGGATACGGAAAAGGCCAAAAGAAGGAACCCCGATGGAATTGATCTTCGTGCACGGCGCCCTGGTACGGGACGGGCAGTGGTGGTGGCAGCGGACTGCGGACCTGCTTCACGAGCGCACCGGCATCCGGAGCCGAGCGGTCCCGCTGCCCTCCTGCGGCGAGACCACTCCGAACGAGATCGCCGGTGGCCTCGTCGCCGATGCCGAAGCGCTTCGCCGTGAGCTTGACGATGTGGACTCCGCGATCGTCGTCGGCCACTCCTATGGCGGCACCGTCATCGCCGAAGCTGGACATCATCCAGCAGTCACGCACTTGCTTCACGTGTCGTCCTATCTGCCCGACGTCGGACAGTCGCAGAGCGCGATCATGAGCGGGGAGAGCGATCCGGTGTCCGTCACGGGCGAAGACGACGGCACCCTGAGTCTGTCCGGCTACAACCCGGACTCGTTCGGGTCCAGATTCCTTCAGGACGTCGACGACGTAACCCGTCACCAGGCATGGGAGCGCGTGACCGCTCAAGCTGCCGGAGCCTTTCTGACACCGACCACCGCTGCAGGGTGGCAAGGCCTCGATTCGACCTACATCATCTGCGGCCAGGACCGCAGCACCTCGATCAGGCTGCAACGCTTCCACGCGAACCGGGCGACGCGCAGTGTCGAGCTGCCGACCGGTCACCACCCATTCGTCTCCCGTCCCGACCTGGTCGTCGAACAGGTGCAGGCACTCGCACGATGACTTGCTCGCCGTTGGGATGGGTTGGACGCCTTCGGGCTAGGGTGAGGCGATTCGAGCGTTAGCCCGTCGCGTGGAAGGAGCGAGCTGGTGGACGTGCTGAATGGGGTGGTGCTGCTGGTGGTTGCTGTGGGAGCGGCGTGTCAGGTGCTCTCCGGTGTTGGCTTCGCGCTCGTCTGCACACCACTGCTCGTGTTGATGCTCGGCCACGAACAGGGTGTGGGAACCGTTCTAGCAATGTCCATCCTGCTGAATATCGTCGTTCTCACCCGGTCATTCCGACACGTCCGCACCGGCGACGCCCTCCGGCTCTTACTACCGGCTGCAGTGCTGGTCGTGCCTGCCGTCGCACTAGCGAGCGCCATCCGAACACCTTTACTGTCCGCGCTGGCCGGCGCCGTCATTGTGCTCGCCACTGCTCTCGTCGTCGCTGGACGCTCTCTGTCGTGGCTCGACGGAACCAGAGGGGCCGTACTAGCCGGGGCCGCCAGCGGAGTCTTCAACGTTCTCGCCGCGGCGAGCGGCCCGCCCGTGGCACTCTTCGCGGCTCAGCGCCGCTGGACCCCTCTCGTGTCCAGCGCCACTCTGCAGGCGTTTGCGCTTCCCTTGAATATCATCACTCTGCTGATCC